>JAFWPR010000045.1 GCA_017545225.1 Clostridia bacterium | reverse complement strand
GTCGACGCATTGGCTGCACGTATCTACTACAACTCGCACCGTATGGATCAGGCTATTCAGTACTATGAGAAAGTGACTGACCTTTCCAAACTCGAGGACGTTGACGTGACCAACTATGCATCCCGAAAAAGCACTCTATCGTCTCGCTCTCTGCAATATAAAAATACTTTTTCGTCTTTTTCAGGATGAAATCGCTGTAAGAGAAAAGCTGACAGGCAGCCATATGACGGCTTTTCAGACTTGACACGCCTTTCCCGGAGACGGTCACTTTGCCTCTTTCCGGAGTGAGAAGCGTGAGAAGCTTGTCCGCCTCGGACGTTTGTACTTCGCGTATGACGAGTCCACGAGTCTCAAACTGTTCCGTTTCACTCACTCCTTCCGCCGATTTAATGCGATCAGTCTATATCTTTTACGTCATAGCCTAGAGAGCCGAGCATGAAGTCGCTGTCTCTCCAGTTTTCCTTTACCTTAACCCAAAGGTCGAGGAAAACCTTTACCCCGAAAAACTCCTCAAGATCCTCGCGGGCAAACGAACCGACTTTTTTCAAAGTTTCGCCGCCCTTGCCGACAATGATACCCTTGTGGGATTTCTTCTCACAATAAATAGTCGCACGGATCCTGACAACTTCGTTTTCTTCGGTGAATTCCTCTATCGACACGGCGATACCGTGAGGTATCTCGTCGTTCAGAACTCTGAGAAGCTTTTCCCTTATCACCTCTGAAGCTATTTGCCTCTCGTGCTGGTCGGTCAGATCGTCGCTCTCGAACATCCATTCTCCGGGTGCAAGGAACGCAGAGGCCTCGTCGAGCACCTCATCGACGTTCTTGCCGGTTTTTGCGGCTATCGGCACGACTGCCGCAAAATCGTGAAGTTCTGCGTAAGCCGCGATCGTTTCAGCAAGTTTTTCGCGTCTGATAAGATCGATCTTGTTGAGAACGAGGATCGAAGAAAGACCGGATTCCTTTATCTGCTTTATAAGCTTTTCTTCGATTTCACCGGGCGCGTAACCCGCGTCTGCAATCAGGATTACTCCGTCGGCAGACCGTACCGTGCTTCGAAGAGATTTCATCATATAGTCGCCGAGTCTGTTCCGTGCTCTGTGGACTCCGGGAGTATCGAGAAATACGAACTGATCCTCGCCTTTCGTCAGTATTCCGGCGATCCGGTTTCTCGTTGTCTGAGGTTTGGAAGAAACGATCGAGACCTTCTCACCGAGCATGGAATTCATGAGAGTTGATTTTCCGACGTTCGGGCGTCCGATGATCGCGATAAAAGCTGTCCTTTTCATTTCACTTTGATCCCCTTCATTATCTCACGCTGACGTGAAAACATCATCTCCTCGTCTTCAGGCGACGTCTCGTGATCGTACCCCAAAAGATGAAGAACTGAGTGGACTGTCAGAAAAGAGGCCTCCCTCAGAAAGGAGTGGCCTATCTCTTTTGCCTGGATACCGACTCTTTCGAGGGAAAGAACTACGTCTCCCAGCACGGCAACCTCTCCCGCGACGGGGACGTCGCCGTCTTTCATCGAATACATCGGAAACGATAAAACGTCGGTCGGGGCGTCTTTTTCGCGGAATTCTCTGTTAAGCAGCCTTATACCCTCGTCGTCCGTAAACGTAACGGACAATTCGGCGTTACCCTCAAACCCCTCCTCCGTAAGAGCGCGGCGGGCGGCGTTTCTCACCGCTCTTTTCAAAGGGCAGCCCGCTTTTATTTTGTTCTGATCGTCACGGAACAGTACTTTTAACTTCATTTTTCGGTCTCCGGTCAGTTTCTTTTGAATTTATAGTTCTTCTTATCGTTTTTTTCAGCCTCGCGAACGCGCTTTTCTCTGTCGTATTTGTCATACGCCATTATGATCTTCTGAACCAGACGGTGACGTACGACGTCGCGGTCGGAGAACTCGAAAATGCCGATGTCGTCTACGTCCTTAAGGATCCGTACGGCTGCGGCGAGTCCGCTCTTCTGACCGAACGGAAGGTCGGTCTGCGTCAGGTCGCCTGTCACGACGATCTTCGAATTGTTTCCGAGCCTGGTAAGAAACATCTTCATCTGTTCGGGAGTAGTGTTTTGGGCCTCGTCGAGAATTATGAACGAATCGTCGAGGGTCCGGCCTCTCATATAAGCCAAAGGTGCAATTTCAATTATCATTTTATCGATCATGCGAAGACAGTTCTCCGGTCCGAGCATCTCGTAAAGAGCGTCGTACAGGGGACGAAGATAAGGGTCGATCTTGCTTTGAAGATCACCCGGCAAAAAGCCGAGCCGTTCGCCCGCTTCTACAGCCGGACGTGTCAGTATGATCCGCGAGACCTCGCGCTTTCTGAGCGCTCTGACGGCCATCATAACTGCGAGATAAGTCTTACCCGTCCCCGCGGGTCCGGTCCCGAGGACCACGGTATTTTTCTCGATCAGTTCAATGTATTTTCTCTGACCGACTGTCTTCGCTTTGATAGGTTTTCCTTTTGCGGTAATGAAAAGACACCCGTCGTCGAACGCGAGAAGTTCGTCTTCTCTTCCGTCCTTGACCATATTCACGATATAGTCGACGTTCTGATCGGTCAGTTCATCTTCGAAAGAAGCGATCTTTTTCAGGTAGGACACGACCTGTCCGGCAGACCTGACGTTCTCTTCGTCTCCTTCTATCATGATACCGTCGCCGCCGTCGGATGACTGGCGGTTGAACATTCTGACGGAAAACTCGTTTTCGATCCGGGCTGCATTCTTGTCAAAACTCCCGAATATTTTCCCCGTCAGGGCGGGGTCAGCCATTTTAATGATCTTTTGAGCCATTTACACGACCTCTTAACGGATCTCATTCGACCCGGAATTCACGTTTTTCGGCGATGTCGGCGAGAACGAGCACGCGGCACGTCAAAGAAACGCCGTTTTCGTCCGCGCTTACTTCGGTCTTTTTTCTCAGAAGTTCTCCGTCGCCGATCAGCAGTTCGGTCTCATATCTCAACTCGGACAGAGCTTCGTCGAGCGCCTCTTGCGGCGTCCGTTCGGTCAAAATGCGAGCATACTCAGCCCGTTCGGTTTTTTCGATCCAAACGGGGAGAGGAATTGAGCCGAAAAGATAGACCCTATGCTCCGATTCTATTTTATCATAACTGCCGTATTCTTTTCCACCGTTTGAGAAAAGATTTACCTTTTTTTTGAAAAATTTTGCCGAGTAATCCTCGATTTTTCGTCCGGTATACGTTTTTTGTTCAGATAAGAGTTCAGCACGCACTGTTACGCTTCTTTCGACCTCCGCCAGAACCTCTCCCGACGCGTATGAAAACCTCGTTCCGCCGTCGCGGAGAGGAACGACTCCCGATACGAGAAGCTGTCCTTTTTTAACGACGTCGCCGGGCGCTTTTACGGGGTATCCGCCTTTCGTACGGTACTCCACGATTCTTCCGTCTTCCGACGCCGTAACGTTAGAATAAACACCTATTCCGGGCTTTTCCCTCTCGTCGTATTTGGTTTCCCTCAACTGCACTTCCGCGATCGTTCCGCTGACGTTGACGGAAATCCACGCGACATCCGGATATTCTGCCATGATCCGCGAGTGAAGCGAGTCAAAATCGACCGACGGAATAAAGGTGCCGTAAGTAAATCCGCACTCTTCAAGGATACCGATAACGGAGTTTTCCGTCATCGTTTCATTTCCGGAAACGGTTATGTTCCATACAACGTGAGATGAAAACATATTTATCGCAAAAAAAAGAACTGCGCCGAGAATAATCCCCGGACGGTGAAAAACAAAGCGAAAGGCGGGAAGCAAACCGCGGAAAGCGCTTGTATTATAGTTGACCCCGTATAATGAGAGGATCTTCTCAGCCATTTTAACGTCTTTTCCGAACGTCCTGAAGCAAAACCTTCCGTTTTTGGTTTTGACCGAACGGAACATTATTCCCTCACTGCGAAGGAGCTCCGCCGTTCGGGTACGTACCCCTGAATCAACGGAAAATCTGCGGCTGCCTATAAACCACCTGAACAAATCGCTGAACATCGTCACACCTTCTCAAACGAGACCGAAATAATCTCGCCTTTCACCCTCATGCATCCACTTCTGAACTCCGAAAGAAGAAGACCCGAACCGCGAACCGTCACCGTGACCGCTCCTGAATCGAATTTTACCGTTTCTTCACTGTATTCGAGAATGGTATGGCATCCGTTGATGAAACAGTCTCCGTCACCGCGTATCTCGACGTCGGGGATCCCCCGAACGACATCTGCCGGGAACTCGGCGGCGTCAGCGACAATGCGTTTCGTCCTGCGGAACAGCCCCGAAAAATATTGCAAAATATCACCCCGCCCGTCATATCATTATTCAAGACAATCTATGACAGTCGGGAACTCCAGATGACAGAAAAGAAAAAACGGTTGACTGCAGCGTTTATACTCCCGGCGGCGGCGTTCCTGTTCATCTCTGTACTGAGACAACCGAACGATTGCGCTCTATGTGTCGGTGAAACGCTGAAAGATCTCTATGAAAAAGTGCTGCCTATCCTTTTCCCTTTTATGACGATCTCAGGGATTCTTGCAGGATTGAACATTACAAGACCATTTGAAAAGACGTTCGGAAGATTCTTCCGGACGTTTTACAAACTTCCGCGTTCCGTAGTGGGCGCTTTTTTACTCGGCAGTTTATGCTCATATCCGATCGGCGTCGTGACTGTGACCGACCTGTACGGAAAAGGCGAAATAACAAAAGACGAAGCGGAAAGAGGAGCGGCGCTCGCATCTGTTACGGGTCCGGCGTTTCCCGTAGCAACGGTCGGGGCGCTCCTCCTCTGCAATTCCCGAACCGGTTGGCTGATTTACTCCGTTCAGATACTTGTCCCGCTCGTTTTGGGAATACCGTTTTGCAAAATGTTTTGCAGCCGGGAAAACGCTGTTCACAAAAAAAAGAAAACCGTTCAGATAGGTGTGCTCAGCGTCATCACAGAGGCAATTTCATCTGCTTCTATGAGGTGTATCGCAGTCTGCGGGACTGTCGTTTTCTTCTCTCTGCTTTGCGATAGGTTGATTACTTTAACAGGGGTAACGGGAACAGTCGCCGCACTGATATGTTCTCTTTTCGAGTTTTCCGGAGGTTGTCGATACGCAGCGGCTTTGCCCGGCGCTGCAGGAGCCTCGATCTGTTCCTTCGCGATTTCATTCGGCGGCTTCTCAGTCATTGCCCAAAGCGCGGGTGCGATGTCAAAAGAGGGTTTATCAGCAGTAAAACTTGCTGTTTTCAAATTGATCTGCGGGGCGGTTTCGGGTGCAACCGTATATTTGTTTTCATCATGTTTTGAACTGTTTGACCCAAACGTTTCGGCAGTTCGGGTTTTCTCTTATTTCGAGGTACCCTCGGCAGTCCCTTTAGTAACGTTAACAGCCTTTTCGGTCGGAGTCGTTCTGAGAATAAGACACTTGATTTTGAAAGAGTATTAGGATATAATAGAAACGAAAAAACGTCAAACGAGGTCAGCGTAATGAAACATAAGGGTGAAATTGACGACAGGATCTGCAAATTCTGCGAAAAATCAACTGAGATTCCGCTCACCGGGAATATGCTCTGCCCGAAGAAAGGGATCATCGACCCGCTTTTCGTTTGCGGAGGATTCAAGTACGATCCGTTCAAAAGGATCCCCAAGAGAGCGAAGCCGGACGCGGGAAAACTTGAAATTATTTCCCTTGACGACTGATCGGAGGACATAAAATTGATCATCCAACTTGAAGAAGCCAAATATAAACTCACCGGATTCAGGGACAATATCAAAGAGTTGGGCTCGGCGTTGAGGATCGAGCAACTCAAAGAAGAAGTTGCGTCTCTTGAATCGGAAACTCTCTCCGCCGATTTTTGGTCGGATCAGGAAAATTCCGGAAAAACGCTCAGGCGCATAAAACAGATGAAGGACAAGATCGAAGCGTACGAAAAACTCGAGGCTAAACTCGAAGATACTATAGCGCTCGCAGAGCTTGCGATTGAAGAAAACGACGAATCCTTCATCGAAGAAGTGGAAAACGACGTCGCCGAGATCGAAAAAGAGGAAGAAAAGCAGCGAATAGAGATCCTTCTTTCAGGCGAATACGACAGAAACAACGCCATTGTCAGTTTCCATCCGGGCGCAGGCGGAACGGAAGCACAGGACTGGGCTCAGATGCTCTACCGTATGTACACGAGATGGGGCGAACGCCACGGATATAACGTTAAACTCGTCGACTGGCTCGACGGAGATGAAGCGGGGCTCAAATCAGCCACGATTTTGATCGAGGGTGAAAACGCCTACGGTTATCTGAAAAGCGAGAACGGGGTCCACAGACTCGTCCGTATCTCGCCTTTTGACGCATCCGGAAGAAGGCACACTTCTTTCGCCTCCGTCGAGGTTATGCCCGAATTTGACGATGACGATTCAGTCGTCATTAATGAGGAGGATCTCGAAATCACCGCACACCGCTCGAGCGGCGCCGGAGGATAACACATCAACAAAACGGACTCCGCCATCAGGATCGTTCATATTCCTACCGGGATCGTCGTCGGATGTCAGACCGAGCGCAGTCAGCTTCAAAACAAAGAAACTGCTCTCAAAATGCTGAAATCGAAACTTCTCGAGATAAAGGAACGCGAAAAACTCGAAAAGATCGACGATATCAAAGGCGTGAAAACCAATATCGAGTGGGGAAACCAGATCCGCTCGTACGTTTTTATGCCCTATACCCTTGCCAAGGATACGAGAACCGGTTACGAGGACGGAAACATTCAGGCCGTTATGGACGGTGAGATCGACGGATTCATTAACGCGTATCTCAAAATGAACGCAGCAAAATAAAATGAGAAAAGAAGCGAAAAACCGCGACGCATCCGTTCTTTTCGAAGGAATGACTTCGATCAGCGCCGTGATCGACTCGATCGGTAAAGGCGGCAGAAAGATACTGCGCGTTTTTTTCGACGAAACGAAAAGAAGCTCAAAATCACGTGAGCTTTCTTTTCTTTTCTCAATGGGGAATAAATACTTTTTCGACGTTATTCCGGTCACTCGCGATAAGATCGACGAACTCGCGGTCGGGAACTCACACGGCGGCATCATCGCTGAGTGTACCGAGCGTGTCATCCCCGAACTTGACGGCAAATACTTGAATGCAGACGGCTTTTACGTTATGATCGAGGGTATCGAAGACCCTTACAATTTCGGTTACGCAGTACGATCCATTTATGCGGCGGGCGCCGACGGGATCGTTCTTCCAGGAAGAAACTGGATGAGCGCCGCCGGCGTAGTCTGCCGATCTTCCGCGGGAGCGTCCGAAAAAATTGACGTCTTCAAATGTTCGGACCCTCTTACCGCTTGTAAGACGTTCAAAAAAATAGGGTTTAAGACCGTCTGCGCAGGAATTAGAGACTCTGTATCGGTTTACGAAGCGGATCTCAAAAAGCCCGTTTTACTCATAGTAGGAGGAGAAAAACGCGGAATTTCTCGAACGATCCTGGAAGCTGCCGACGTGACTGTCAGGATAGATTACGGCAGGGATTTCAAAGGTTCCCTGTCAACCGCCTCGGCGGTTACGGTACTCGCGTTTGAAGTTCTGAGGCAAAATAAATAAAGGACCTCTCGAAAAATTTTGAGAGGTCCTTCAGCCGCCGGTTTTCAGGAACCGGCGGATTTCTTTTTTCTGCTCAGTATTATTCCGACGATCGAAGACACGATAACGACAGTCTCGTATACGATACCGCCGTACGAACCTACGAGAACGTCGTAAAGAATGACAAGCGGAGAAGAAATCAGGATGCTTTTCCTCATGTTCTGCGGATCGCCGAACGACATGCCGACGGTATTGACCATCATTCCGATAATGACGAAGATCGAGGGATATCCTTGCCATGAAATAATACCAACGACACCCATGATGACGGTGAAGAACACTGTGACGAACGGATCTTTAATAATCCACTTTCCCCTGAAATAATAAGTGACGTTTCGAACGAGGCAAAGAACGTTCAGGGCAAATCCCGACATAGCGCCGATCAGAAGATAATGGATTGAAAAAACGGCGCAGACTGAGATCTGAAAGACGAGAACCATTTTTGACGATTTCATCTGGTACGATATGAAACCGAGTATTACGGCCAGGATACCGAACCCCTGACCGATATAGTAAACTACTGGGACTGATTCCATTATAATACCTCTTGATCGACATTGGTCGGAAACGCTTCATAAACGTTCTCTCCATGAGTCAGCGGAAAACTTTCGGACCCGATAAACCCGTATCCGAGCGGCGGAAATACCTCGCCGTAAAGGCGACCCTTGACGGTTATTTTCATAACAATACTATCTCTTCCCGTGTTTCTGTCCAATCGGACCGCTATTTCCCCTCCGGGCGCCTTATACGACGCCTCGGCGAAATCAATCTTCGTCGGGACGGTAGGCAAAACGTTTATATTGTCGTATCCGTCTTCGGGAACGTTCAGAGGTAAACCGTCTATGGCGCGTCTGAGATCTCCCTCGGCCCTCGGGTTTACCCTTATCCCGCAGATATAAGACATGAACCATGCGGAGATATCGCCGAGAAAATGATGATTGCGGGAATTGATCCTCTCGTCCTCAGTCAGAAAGTCCTCGGCGAGCGTAGTGTCGCCTCTTTTGACCATATTCCCGTATGAGGGCCCGTCTGGCCGTCTGATCATAAAGTGCGCAAGATCAGCGTGACCGTGATCGGCAAGGACCCGAAAGATTACGCGGACGCCGAGAACGCCGGTATCGATGTACTCGCCGTCGCGTTTGATTATTTCAACCAGTTTGTTTGCCGCTCGGGCTTTTTCTTCTTCCGTAAATATATTGTAGTAAATACACATCGCCTGAGAGGTCTGACAATTACCGGCAGCGAGAGCGTTTTCGTGATCAATAAGTTGTTCCCTGACTGCGTCTCTGAACGATCTTGCGGTATTGAGGCAGAATTCTGCCAGCTCCCGATCGCCGAGAACGCGGTAGAGCGCTGCCGCTTTGTTGCAGAAATCATAACACATAACGGTATCGGTCAATTCAAGAGGCGCCTTGATTATCTCGTGCGGAGCGACCCAGTCGCCGAGCCCGAAAGCGACCAGACCGTTTTCGTTACGCCTGCCGAGTATATAGGTAATATACCGGATCATCGCCTGTCTTACCGCCGACGCTGCTCGCAGGTCTCCTCTGATCTCCCAAAGACGGTAAGGTATCTCGGTGAGGACGGAATCCCACGCGGGTCCGTTCCAACTGTCAAAACCCCAATCGGTAGCAGACGGCACGGTACCCGGCATAGCACCCTCGGCGTTCTGCGCAAGAGCGACGTTGTTCATCCATTCGGTCAAAAAATCATCACAGTCAAGATTCATGAGCATATGGACGGACGAAACGGCGGCGTCCGCAGTCCAACCGTGTTTTTCGCGGTGAGGACAGTCCGTGGGAATATGGAACATATTCGAAAGAGTCGCTTCCCTCGTAATACTCTGTAATTTATTAAGAACAGGATCCGAACAGGAGAACGTTCCCCGCTCTTCCACAGCGGAGCTCATGTGATCGAAAGTGAGAAGATCTTCGGTCGCTTCCGAATCATTTACTCCCGTTATCTTGATATATCTGCAACCTTCGTAAGTAAACGAAGGAGTGTAATCGAAACTGTCTCCGGCGCAGGTATAGTCGACGGTTTGGTGCGTGTATCCGAGACCGACAGACGGATCGAGTATTCTGAGAGGGAAAGTAAAGAGTTTCCCGTCTGACAGCAGTTCGGAAAACTCAAGGAGGAGTCTTCGGCCCGGTTCAAAATCGCCGTGGATAGATACAAGTCCCGCGCCGTTTCTGCCGAAATCATAAATAAACCCGTCGCCTTCTTTCTCGATACTCACCGGTTTGAGCGTTCTTCTGACTTTGATAGGGGGATCCTGCGCAATCCGGTGATCTCCTCGCGGCATTTCGCACCTTTTCGCGTTTTCCCAAAGAGAATCGTCGTATCCCGGTTCAAGCCATCCCGCCGTCTCTTTTTCAAGACGGGCATCGTATTTCTCTCCGATCCGAAGATCGTTGAAAAGAATCGGAGACGTATGTACTTTAACGGAATCATCAGCTTCGATCCTATCGACGGAGCCGTCCTTTCGCGTAAGATCAAGCACGAAAGCGGCGCAAGGCTCTCCGACGAAACGCGACTCGGCGAGATATACGTTGCCGAGGGGGGTTCTCATACCGTTTCCGAGTATGAATGCGATGACGTTTTCTCCGACGGAAAGACGTTCGGACAGATCGTATTCGTCAAAGTAGACGAGTTTATCGGTATTTGAAGTATAGGGGGAGAGATGACCGCGGGTGATCTCCGGACCATTGACAAAAAGGCGGTAATATCCTAGTCCCGAAAATAAAAGACGGGCTTTTTCCGGCTTTTCCGTCAAAAACAGTTTTTTTCTCATATACGGTGCGGGATAATACTTTTTGAAATCGCTTATCCCGAACCCGGCACTGATAAATCTCCTCGTAAAAAGAGCCATATTGACCTCCGCGAAAAATCTTTCAAATTGTATTATACAGATTTGGTGATCTATTGTAAAGGCGAAGCATAGTTTTTAACGTGGTTTTTTATCAAGAAAAATAAAAAGAGACGCTGTGCGTCTCTTTTTCTTTCTCCCCGGACAGGGCTCGAATGTCATACGGGCTGCGCCCGTATTCCGTTAAGTTTGCCTTCGCCACAAGGCTCCGGCAAACTTACCCTTACAGGTTCTCGCCCTTCGGGGCGAGAAGAGAAAAAGAAAGAAGCCCGTTTGGGCTTCTTTCTTTTTCTCCCCGGACAGGGCTCGAACCTGTAACCCTCCGGTTAACAGCCGGATGCTCTACCATTGAGCTACCGAGGATCGCATTGAGTATGAAGATGAGTGTGTGGTGTCGACACCGACTCAATGTCTCAAGTTGCACTTGCGGTCAACGACCGCATTTTGCTTCGCAAAACCGTTGCAACTTGCCTTCACAAACTACCAATGAAGAAATATGAAAAAGTAAGATAAAGACCTCGGCGGAGACAATGCTGAGACTGTCTCCGCCGGGCTTTGAGTGTTGACGTTTACCTATCTTCCCGGCACGTCGCCATGCAAGTATTGTCGGCACGACAGAGCTTAACTTCTGTGTTCGGAATGGGAACAGGTGGACCCT
>JAFWPR010000044.1 GCA_017545225.1 Clostridia bacterium | reverse complement strand
CTTCGTACCGGGGCTCTTTATCAGTATATCCGTCCGTGTTCGCCAATGATATAAATTAATATAACTAAAAGTTGATTTTTTCTTAATAATGTGGTAAAATACGACTCGTCCGAATAATGATCGACGTCTTTCGAGCCGGATGACGCTGAGAAAGGAGAGAAATCCGATGACACGAGCGGCCCGCAGAGAATTCAGGCGCATGTCGCCCGACGCTTTGAGAGCAGAAAATAAAGACGGTTTTATAACGTGGCTGATAGAGACGGGTCTCCTTGTCTTATGCGCTGTTTTCACCGAGGTCGTTCTGCATTTCCTCGTATTCGGTTCCGCTGACGGGCGTATCGTATATAAGATCCTTTTCGGGTTCTGTTTCGGTCTGCTCGCCGCCATTATCGCTTCGTTTCTTCCCGCGGTCCCTCGCAGGATTTTTATTATCGTCGCCGTATCGGCGTCGACGCTCCTTGCCGAGGTACAACTTATATATCACGCGATTTTCGGTAATCTGATGCCTCTTAACCTCACCCGTATGGGCGGGGGTGTCATTACGAATTTCGGCGGACAGATAGGGTACGCGATCGTTCAGAACATGTTCAGCGTGATCCTTCTCGCTTTGCCGATCCTCGCGGCCGTTATCACCGTGCTCGCTTTGAGGAGGCACGGCAGGAGTCTGCCTTCCGCTCATTGCCGCATCCTTGCTGTCGGCGCATTCCTTTCCGCCGTCGTTCTCACGTGGTCCGCTCTCTTTTCCGGGAGGGAAGACCCGCAGTCGGCGTACAGGATCTTTACCGAATCGGGAACGGGGACCGATGCGAGTTATAAGACGGTCGGAATGTGGGCGACGACTCTTCAGGAAGCGCGGTATATGATCTTCGGTTCCGATGACGACCTTCCCGCGCTCGTTCCGGAGATCGGAGAGGTCGAAGTTTACACCGCCGACAGGTATAACGTGATCGAGGATATCGATTTAGAAGCGCTTGCGGCGGAGTGCGGAGAAGATGAGAACGTTCTTCGCGAACTTGACCGTTTCTTTATGTCAGCTGCTCCTACGGAGAAGAACGAATACACGGGAGCCCTTGAGGGTTACAACGTTATAACGTTTTGCGCGGAGTCGTATTCTCCGTATTTTATCTCCGAAGAACTCACCCCGACGCTTTACGAGATGACGCATCACGGGTTTGTGTTCGAGAACTACTACGGCTCATTCCCGTCCGTCACGACGAACGGCGAATTTACGATGTGTATGGGCCTGCTGCCGGATATGACCAGAACGAAGACCCAATCGAGTTTTGACGTTTCGATCGGTCACTATCTGCCTTTCTGCCTCGGCAACGCGCTGAGCGAAAAAGGATATGCCACGTACGCATACCACAACTATCTGGGTGATTTCTACAACAGAAGCGTGACCCACCCGAATATGGGTTACGATTTCAGATCCGTCGGACAGGGGCTTGATATCACTCTCAGCTGGCCTGCGTCCGACGACGATATGGTCAAAGCGTCGCTTGACGATTACGTCGGGACAGGTACGCCGTTCCACGTTTACTATATGACGTTCAGCGGTCACTACCAGTACAACTGGGGGAACGCAATGAGCCTGAAGCACAAAGCGGAGGTTGAGGATCTCCCTTACTCCGAGGAAGTCAAGGCGTTCATCGCCTGCAATCTCGAGGTTGAAGACGCCCTGACGTCGCTTCTCGGGAGACTGAAGGAAGAGGGGATCGCCGAAAAGACGCTTATAGTGCTCACAAACGACCATTATCCGTACGGCCTGTCCGAAGAACAGTACGACGAACTCGCGGGAAAGAAGATCGACACCGCGTTCGAGCGTTTCCGCAACAGTTTCATCTGTTATGTTCCCGGAATGAAGGATGTCTTCGTCGATACTTACTGCTCGACTGCCGATATCCTTCCGACGGTCCTCAATTTGCTGGGGGTCGAATACGATTCCCGTCTTCTTGCCGGCGTCGACGTTCTGGCCCCGGGCGACCATGCGGCGATCCTCGCCGACGGAAGTTTCATAACCGATGATTTCAGATACAATGCGGAGACCGGCGAGGTTATCCCGTCCGATCCATCCGCCGAACCCGAGGCTGCGGCCGTCGAGAGATTCCGCACCGAAGTCAGAAACAAGTTCGGTATCTCGAACAGGATACTCAATTCGGATTATTACGCTCACGCATTCGGAAAAGAACCGTCGGGCGAACACGATGCCGCCGTTTTCTACGATATTGACGACGTCTTCATTCAGAACCACGTTAACTTCCTCTACCGCCACGAATTCATTTCAGCCGACGGAAAGGATGAATTCGGAGCGAAACGGATCGCAGAGTTCGGCGAACTGCTTGACGTGCTCTACCGTATGGGCGGAAGCCCCGATTCGTCAGGCATTATTCCCGACTGGTACGACCGGGACGGACTGATCTCCTCGGAGTCGCAGTGGCGCGACGCCGTCGCATGGGCGATTGAGAACGGCGTGATCCTGTACGGCGACCGCGATCTGCCGGGACCCGAAGATCCTTTTAACAGTCACACCCTGATACGAACGCTCTTCCGCGGAGCGGGGGCGCTCGACATAAATACGAATCTCGGTATGACGGAAGATCTCGCAAACGCTATAGCGCAGAACCCCGACATTGACGAGGAGACCCTGAGAGCTACGGAATACCTGATCGTTTATCACGTTTATTCCGGATTTGACGGGACGCGCGAGGGACTCTGGCATCCGAGTGAAGAAGAAAACACCTTCTCAAGGGAGAGAATGGCGTCGATCCTCTTCAGGTTCTATACCGAGGTCGTCGATAAATCCGGAAAATGATCCGGAATCGTTATTTGTGAATAAACTATTGCAAAAATTTCAAATCGGGTGTATAATTATCCTCTACGGGAACCTTTGATTTTACAATGATTTCGCGCGGATTCCAGGCGGGTTCGCGGAAGATAAGGGCGGACGTAACAGATGAATTCAAAGACAGTACTGTATATCGTTAAAAGAATAGCCCTGGCGATCCTCACCGTATGGGTCGTTATCACGGTCACGTTTTTCGTGATGCACGCCGTTCCGGGCGGCCCGTTTATGGGCGAAAAAGCTATCTCTCCGGGCGCTCTCAAGGCGCTCGAGGCGAAATACGGAATGGACAAGCCCGTGTGGCAGCAGTATCTCACTTACCTCAAGGATATCGTCACGAAGTTCGATTTCGGTCCCTCGCTCAAGCAGAGGGGCAGAGAAGTTATCGACGTTATCTGGGACGGTATGAAAGTCAGCGCCAAGCTCGGTCTGATCGCCGCGGGCATGGCACTGGTGACAGGCGTCGTTCTCGGAGCGGTCGCCGCCCTGAAAAGAAACAAATTCATCGACAAACTGATAATGGTCCTGACGACGGCGTTCGTCTCGCTTCCTTCGTTCATAATAGGAGTGATCTTTCTTATCGTGTTTGTCATAAGCCTGAAGTGGTTTCCCGGCAACGGGGCGACTTCGGGTGGACTGGTCCTTCCCGTCGTTACGCTTTCACTGTACCCCATGGCGTATATAACGAGACTTATGCGTTCTTCGATGCTCGACGTGCTCGGTCAGGACTATATCAGGACTGCGAAAGCGAAGGGCGTCGCAAAATGGAAGATCATCTTCGGTCACGCGCTGAAGAACTCTCTCATCCCCGTCATCACGTATTTCGGCCCGATGATCGCGTATATCGTCACCGGATCGATCGTCGTAGAACAGATTTTCGCCGTCCCCGGTATCGGCAGGACATTCGTCTCCTGTATAATCAACCGCGACTATCCGATGATAATGGGAACGACTATCATTCTCGCTACTCTTGTCGTTATAATGAACCTGGTCAGCGATATTCTCTACAAAGTCGTCGATCCCAGGATCAACTTTGATTGAGGAGGGAGAGAAAATGAAAGACAACAAATCTCGTCTTACCCCCTTCTCGATGCACGTGAACGTCGACGATCTTATCCCCGCCACCGCCGAAGAAAAGGCGTATATGGTCTCGATGCGTCCGTCGAGCACGTTTTTCCGCGACGGTGTGAAGCGCCTTATCAAAAACAAAGTCGCGCTCATCAGTTTCATCATCATCGTCGTTATAACGCTTTCGGCTATCATAATCCCGTTCTTTTGGCCGTACAGTTATGAACAGATGCTCGGAAACGTTCCGGGCAAACCTATGGATCCCACTTACAACAATCTCAAACCGTTTGAATACGGCAAAACGGAACAGAAGAAAATAGATGCGGGAGAGTACGTCTTCCCTCACGTCTTCGGGACCGATTCCGGCGGACGCGACTATTTCATCCGCGTCGTGTACGGAACGAGAATATCCCTCGCGGTCGGCTTCTTCGCGTCGCTGATCGTTCTGATAATCGGCATCACCGTCGGCTCCGTGGCCGGATATATCGGCGGCCGCGTCGACCTCATAATTATGAGGATCGTCGACATAATCTATTCGCTTCCCGATATGCTGATGGTCATCCTGCTCGCGTCGGTCCTGCGCATGACGCTGGGCAAATCGCTCGAGGGAACGATCCTTGAAAAGATCGGCTCGAATATCATCAGTCTGTTTATCGTGTTCGGCATCCTTTACTGGGTCTCCATGGCGAGACTCATAAGAGGGCAGATCCTCTCCCTGAGGGAGCAGGAGTACGTTCTCGCGGCCAAGGCGACCG
>JAFWPR010000043.1 GCA_017545225.1 Clostridia bacterium | reverse complement strand
TGCTTCTGCCCGCCGGACAGCTGTTTGGGCTTCGCGTTTACGAACGGAGCCATGCCGACGTGCTCGAGATACTTCATCGCGTTTTCTTTCGCCTCGTGAGCGCTTTTGCCGAGAACCGTACGCTGGCCTACGGTACAGTTCTTGAGGACCGTCATATTGTTGAAAAGATTGAACGACTGAAAGACCATCCCGACGTGCGAGCGGTATTCGGGCGCTTTTACGTTCCGAGAGAGGATATTCTCGCCGTGATACAGTATCTCGCCCGCGCTCGGGGTCTCAAGCAGGTTCATGCAGCGCAGCAGCGTGCTTTTTCCCGAGCCCGAAGCGCCGATGATGCTTATCACGTCGCCTCTTTTCACCGTAAAGTCGATATCCCGGAGCACCGTGTTGCTTCCGAAACTCTTCGACAGGTGTTTTACTTCAATGATAACGTCGTTCATCTGCGGGCGCTCCTTCTCCTTCCGCTCGGGAAGTTGGTCATTCCGCTCGTATGCGCCAGCGAATCGGTCGTCGCAAGATCGTAGTTCTCCGGCCCGTCCATAAGGTGTTCCCAAAGCCGCAGCAGAAGAGAACAGACGACCGTCATGAAGAGATAGATCGCCATCGTGACGAGAGCGGACGGGAAATACAGATACGTCGCGCCGACGTACGCCTTGTGCGCCGCGAACAGCTCGGCGTATCCGATAATGAACATTACCGAGGTATCCTTGATGTTGATTATGAGGTTGTTGCCGATCTGCGGGATGATGTTCCTGAGAGTCTGGGGGAGAATGACCCTGACCATTGTCTGAAAGTGATTCATACCGATAGCCATGGCGCCCTCGGTCTGACCGGAGTCGATCGACAGGATGCCGCCCCTCACGGTCTCCGCCATATAAGCTCCGGTGTTGATCGACACGACGACGTACGCCGCGGTTATCACGTCGAAACGCAGCGCGTTGTTCGTGAGATACGGCAGACCGAAGTAGATGAACACCGCCTGAAGGATCATGGGAGTTCCGCGGAAGACCTCAACGTAGACCCTTATGACGATCTTGACTATCCAGATGACCGCCTTCTTGAGAAAAAAGTCGCTCTTCTGATATTTCAGCGTCTGGAGTATCCCGCACATCAGGCCGATAAGGCAGCCGACAGCCGTCGCGACGACGGCGAGGAGGATCGTATCGAGCGCGCCTTTCAGGTATTGAGCCGACGAAGTCGACCAAAGAGTGGCGACGTCTTCCCAAAGCTTCGAGATCACTCCTCCCGAAGCCTCGGCGAGTATAACGGAATTCATTATCGCTTTTCAGTGCCGTCAGTCGTTCGAAACGGGCTGGATCTTTATAGCATCTTCCATAAGGGCGTTGAAATCGTCGGCGCTCATCGCCTTCACGACCTTGTTGATCGCGTCGAGAAGCTCCGTGTTCCCTTTCTGTACGGAAATACCGATGTTGATATCGCCCTCGTCCACCGCGAAATCGCCGTCCGTGCCGGCGAAATCGAGGATCTTCATATCCGGATATGCGATGACCGCCGCCTGTGCGGTCGGCATATCGGTGCAGACAAAATCGACTTCTCCGGTCTCAAGCGCCATAAGCATCGCGGGAGCGCTCTCCTTTGCCGGGAGGATCTTCGCGCCCTCGATCTGAGGCAGACATGTGTCGTACCAGATCGTACCGAGCTGAGACGTGCAGGTCCCTTCCGCAAGGTCGGAGATGGAGGCGGCGGAAGCGTACGCGCTGTCCTCTTTGACAAGGCAAACGATCGTCGCATACAGATACGGCCCCGCAAAGTCGACCTGCTCCATCCTGTCCTCTGTCATCGACTGACCGGCTATAACGCAGTCGACCTGTCCCGTCTGGACGGCGGGAACGAGAGAATCCCAGTCAAGAGCAACGATCTCGAGATCCCAGCCGTTCGCTTCGCAGATCTTCTTCGCCATCATTACGTCGTATCCGTTGGCGAAATTTGCCGTTCCCTTGATCGGGACGGCGCCGTTGGAATCGTCGCTCTGCGTCCAGTTATACGGAGCGTAAGCGCACTCCATGGCGACTGACAGCGTCTTTTTTTCGGCTCCGCCGTCTTGGTTGCCGCAGGACGCCAGAAGCGTGAGCGTAAAGACCGCCGCGAGCGCAAGAATGACCGATATTACCTTTTTCATGTTTTTACCTTCTTTCTTTTTTTGGAAATCAACTGTATATAAAACCGCAGGGCGTGCGGCTTTAATCATGCGGGCGGCACCCCGAAAAACCCGGGCGCTTTGCTTATGAGAAAAAACGGAAAATGTATATATATGCATCATTATACCATATTTATGAAAAAAAGCAACCCTCAAAGGGTCGCAAAACTTCATAGATAAATCAGGAATTCCGCGTTATGATTGTATCGAAAATATACAAAAAAGCGGATAGCAAAAAAAAACGCGGGCAATCAGCCCGCGTAATCGTATACGGTTGTGTACCAGGTAGGCGGCATGGCGTTCTCGGAGGACGTGATCTGCCACCAATCGGCCTCCGACCCCCTGTAGTTGATCGTCATAAGAGCCCCGCAATGGGAAAACACGTCGTCCCCGATCTCAGAGAGAGACTTCGGAAGAGTGATCTCTTCAAGACTTTCGCAGAACATGAACGCCGCGTACCCGAGTTTTTCGACCCCCTCGGGGACGGATACCTTCTTCAGGGCGGAGCAGCGGTAAAACGCCTGATCGCCGAGAGTTTCAAGACCGTCCGGGAGTTCGATCTCCTCGAGCGCCGTACAGTACATGAAAGCGTTCTTTTCGATCGTCTTCACGGAATCCGGTACGACGATCTTCTTCACTGTCTCACTGTCCCGGAACGCCCACACGTCTATGCCGGTGACGGGCGAGCCGTCCGCCGGATCTTCCGCCGGGATGACGACGGTCGACGCTTTTCCGGAGTACGAATCGAGCCACGTCTCTCCGTCAGCCGTACGTCTGAATTTGAAGTCGCCTTCCGAATCGGGGATCTCCTCTTCCGTTTCGGCGGGATCGTCAGTTTCGTCTCCCGTCGGAACTTCTTCGGCAGTTTCTGCGGCCGTCTCCGTTTCGGCGGCGGGAGCGGTATCCGTGTCTGCCGCGCTGACGGAGTCCTCGGGTTCCGTTTCCGGAAACGCCGCCGAGGGTTCTTCGGTCAGAGCCGCGGTCAAGTCGGGCAGGAGCGTTTCAATGGGAACGGAAGGCACAGACTTTCCGCACGCGGTAAAAAGAGACGCGGCGAAAATCAAGGCGAGTATCGCCGCTGCTATTTTTGTCTTCATCTTTATTTCCCTCCCGGGAGGAGTGAGTGCGGGCACTATTATAACACCTTTTACGGGGTTTTTCAAGTTTTTCGTTCCGAGTCGGATCCCGCCGATTGAAAAAAAAGCCGTAAAAGGACGATCCTCAAAGTGCGGATCGCGGGTATTAATGAGAAAAAATCCGTGGATTTTCGGAACGGAAAAATAATGCGGATAAGGAGAAAATATAAATTGATCGGGCGGCGATTTTTCTGTTGCAAAAAAACGCGCTTTATGTTACAATATTTTGAATTATATTATTTTAGGGAACCGCCGTCGCGGCGGGATCCCGACCGGAGACATACGCGATGGATTACGGGCTTGGAGGGCACAAAACGATAGACGCTTTCGTTGAAGCGAAAATCGAACTTTTCGAGAAGTCGGCGCACGACCTCGGGACGATGTTCGACCTTATGTTCAGCGAGCGCGAAAACGTGATGTATGAGAGAAGCGAGGGCTACCGCATAAAGAAAACGACGTACGGCGAAGCGCGCGGCGCGGCGCTGTCGATGGCGAAGTCTCTGTCTTCCCTGCTCCCCGATCTTCCGCACGACGCAGCCGTGGGCCTGTATCTCGACAATTCGCTCGAGTGGATCGAGTGCTTCTGGGCTGTCGTCGCCGCGGGTTTTCGCCCGCTGCTCTTCAATATGCGTCTGTCCGACTCCGTCCTCGCCGACGCGGCGAAGACCGTAGGATGCACCGCCGTGATCACCGAGAGCCGCGATCTGGGTCTTCTCCGTATCGAGCCGTCCGCGCTCAAAAAGGACGGGGAGCCCGCAAACGGGCCGTTCGGAGACGAGATCCTCGTCATGTCTTCCGGTACGACCGAGCACGTCAAAATTTGCGCGTACTCCGGCGAGGAATTCTACCGTCAGGTCATCGACAGTTATAACATCATCAAAAGGTGCCGGGCCGTGAAAAAACACTGCGAAGGCTCGCTGAAACTCCTCACGTTCCTGCCGTTCTATCACGTTTTCGGTCTTATCGCCGTATACATCTGGTTCTCGTTCTTCTCGAGGACTTTCGTCCATCTTGCCGACCTGTCGGCAGAGACCGTCGTCAACACGATCAGACGGCACAAGGTGACGCACATCTTCGCGGTACCGCTCTTCTGGGAAAAAGTGTACTCGCAGGCGATGAAAACGATAAGATCCCGCGGAGAGAAAACGCTCGCCAAATTCGAGCGCGGTATGAGGATCTACGACAAACTGCCCGACGCCGCGGCGCGCGCGTTCTCGAAGATCGCGTTCCGCGAGGTTCGGGACGGTCTGTTCGGTTCGAGCATCCGCTTCCTCATCACGGGCGGAAGCGCCGTTCCCGCCGACGTACTCCGTTTCTTCAACGGGATCGGATACCGTCTCGCGAACGGTTACGGGATGAGCGAGATCGGCATCACGTCGTTCGAGACTTCATCAAAGAAAAAATATCTTCTCGGCGCGTTCGTCGGCGCTCCGATGCAGTACGCGGAGTACAGCATAAGCGAGGACGGCGAGCTGCTCGTCAGAGGTAAAGTCATCGCGAAATACGTGATCGAGGACGGCGTCAAAAAAGAACCGGACGGCTGGTTTGCGACGCGCGACCTTGCCGAGTGCAAGAACGGTCACTACAGGATCCTCGGCCGTCTCGACGATATCATCGTCGCGCGCGGTGGAGAGAATCTTAATCCGAACCTCGTCGAACCGCTCGTGACCCCGAAAGGGGCGCAGGGCGTTTGCCTCGTCGGGCGCGACGGGCCGGAGGGCAAGGTCCCCGTTCTGCTCGTGTCGGTCGGGAAATATATATCAAAGGAAAAACTGACCTCGATCGACGAAGAAACGCGCAGGCTCATCGAGTCGGCGGGTCTCTCCGGTCAGATAAAAAAGATCGCGTATATCGCCGAGCCGCTCCTGACAGGCGATGAATTCAAACTTAACCGCAGACGGCTGACGGACGAGTACTCGCGCGGCCGTCTCACGGAAAAAAGCCCCGACGAGCCGGGCGGCGCTGAGGAAACCGACGCGCTGACCGCGCGGATCGTCGCGTATTTCTCCGTTGCGCTCGATTCCGAAGAAGACGTGATAGGCCCCGACTCGGATTTCTTTCTCGACTGCGGCGGGGGTTCCATCGACTATTTCGCAATGATCTCGAAGCTCCGCGACGAATTCGACGTTCCGTTTCCGACCGAGGGAGGAAAAGGGCTTAATACGCCTCGCGGGATCGCAGACTTCATAAAGAGATCCGGAGGGGTGTGACCGGATGGTAAGGTTCTGGAACTGGTTCGCGAAGATCACCGGCTGGCCGGTGCAGTTCCTATGCTTCCGAACCCGGGTATATTACGAAAACGCGGCCTGTTCGCGGCGGATCAAAGGGCCGGCGATCATCATTTCAAATCACACGTCCGTATTCGACTACGCCGTTTATCTGTTCGTTTTTTTCTCGCGTACCCTCCGCTTTCAGATGGCGGAAGTCCTTTACCGGAAGAAACTGCTCGGATGGTTTCTGCGCCGGATGGGCGGGATCTACGTCGACCGCGACGGGTTTGATTTCGGATTCGTGACGAAATCCGAAGATGTCCTGCGGGGGGGAGGCGTCGTCGGGATCTTTCCCGAGAGCCGCATCCCGAAACCGGGCGAGGAAAGACCTCTGGAGTTCAAGACGAGCGCCGCGTA
>JAFWPR010000042.1 GCA_017545225.1 Clostridia bacterium | reverse complement strand
CTTCTCCTCGAGAGCCGCCGCGGTGGTGATGACTTTGAAAGTCGAACCGGGCTCGTACGTGTCGAGGACCGCTTTGTTCCCCCACATGGCGTAGAGGAGCTCAAGCCGCTTCTCGGTGTATTCCTCCGTTCCTTCCGCGAATCCGCACTCGTCGAGGACGCCCTTCGAGGTCTCGTCCAGTTCAAACGGTTCGTTCAGATCGAACGACGGATACGTCGCCATCGCGAGGATACCGCCCGTCTCCACGTTCATTACGATACCGGTGACGCGGTTCCCGGCAGCGGAGTCGTTCCACGTCGCCTCGAGCTGATTCTGAAGTTCGGTCTGGATATACCTGTCCAGCGTGATCTCGAGGTTTTCCCCGTTTTCCGTCTCGATATACGCCTCGTACTCGAAAGGCATATCGTTTTTTCTCGCGTCCTGAGCGAGAATGTATTTGCCCGAAGTGCCCTCGAGCAGATTATTGTAATACTTTTCGAGACCGTAGATCCCGACGCCGTCGGAGTTCGTGAATCCGATAACGTGGCATGCGAGGTCTCCGTACGGATAGTATCTCTTTGATGACGCCCTGTCGTAGATCTGATTGGTCAGCCCGAATTTGTCGATGAAATCCCTGATCTTCTCGTTTACGCTCTCCTCGACGTCGCGTCCGATCAACTCGTACATCCTGTCGGTCTTCGCGGCTTTTTCGGCAACCGTCGAATAATCGACTCCGAGTTGATACGAGAGGTACGAGCAGATCAGATCCTTCTGCGACGTCCCTCTGTACGACGCGGTCCCGTCGGGCGACGTCCAGTCGTAGAAAACGTCGTTGCCCGGGTCGTCGTCCGCGTTCTTTTTGTCGATATCCTCCTGCGCCGTGTTTATGTCGCTGGGCGAGATGATGACGTTGTAGACCGTCTTGTTCGTCGCGAGAGGGTTGCCGTTCGTGTCGAGGATGTCGCCGCGTTCCGGGTTGACGTCAGCGGAAACGGTGATCTGATCGAGGACCTGGTCCTGATAATAGTCGTGATCCCTTATCTGATAAAGGGCGAGCCGCCCGATAATGATCGCCGCGGCGGCGACAAAAATACAAAAAGCGATCACAAGTCTGTGATACGTTTTTCTGTCTGTTCTGTTCCGCTCTGTGTCCATGGCGATCTCCGTCTGATGAAAAAATAATGATCGGCAGGTATGCCGCACAGCGGTTCCGCGCGATCATATTTTATGTGTCCCGAAAGCCGAATATACTCTGTATGGGGCGGCGCGAGAGGCGGGACGATACTCCTCTTTTATGCAACCATAGCGCACCGATAAGGGTGCGCCATGTACCGTGGTTTTTCGCTTTTTTATCTCACGTAATCCCTTATGTTCTCAAAGAGACCCGTGAAGACGGACAGAAGCGAACCGAGCGTTCCTCCGCCCGTCTCTTCGCCCGCGCCCGTCGCCTCGAGTTCGATCGAATCACCGGACGACATCGAGATGAAACGCTTTGTCACGGCGCCTTCCTTGACCATTCCTATCTTCTCGGTCGCTATCTTCTCGACGAGGCGCACGTCGTTCTTCTGCTCGAGCTGGAACGTGAGATCCTCGCGTTCCGCATGAAGAGCCTCGAGCGTTTCCTTCGCATCGGAGAGCTGTCTGCTTGACGAGGAGAGCTGCGCGTAACTGAAAATCACCGCCATGATCATCAAGGTCGATACGATGAGGATCGCGATGAACGACAGCGAGACGCGGCCTCTCTCAACTTTGACCTCGCGTTTCGACGCCGCGCGGTCAGCGGCGATCGCCTTCGCTCTCGCCTCGGCGCGCTGTTCTTTCTTTATCGCCTTTTTCTCGGCTTTCATGCGGCGCTCGAACGCTTTAACGTATTCGAGCCGCGCCTTTTCGCGCTCCGCCTCGATCGCTCTTCTTCGCTCTTCCCTCATGAGGCGCTCGTAATAAGCGCGCTCCGCCGCCTGACGGTCGGCGGACGTCCGGCGAGGTACGCTTCCGGCGGGCCTCGCCGCGGTCTGACGTCCCCTTGAAGGAGAAACTCTCGGATCGTTTACCGTTCTTGTTCTGTTATAAGGCACGGCGGGGCGAGCGCCGCTCGGTCTTCTGATCGTTTCCTGATAAGTCACTGTCCCCGCCTCCTTTTCTTAAAGTTTTCGTACCGCGCGGAGTTTCGCGCTCCGCGCTCTGGGATTGGTTCCCGTTTCGCCGACGGACGGCAAAATCGGTTTTTTCGTCAGTATCTCGACCGTCGGCTTCTTTCCGCACACGCATACCGGAAACTCCGGAGGGCACGTGCATCCCGTCGCCAGGTCCTGAAACGTTCTTTTGACTATCCTGTCCTCAAGGGAGTGAAACGAGATCACCGCCGCGATCCCGCCGGGCGCGAGTTTTTCGACAGCCGCCCTGATCGACGGCTCTATTCCGTCGAGTTCCCCGTTCACCTCGATCCTTATCGCCTGGAACGTCCGTTTCGCGGGGTGCTGGGCCTCGCTTTTCCTCGCCGCCGCGGGGATCCCCCTGATTATCGCTTCCGCGAGCCGGCCGGTCGATACGATCGGCTCCTTTTCCCTCATCTCGCAGATGCTTCTCGCTACGGGACCCGCGAACTTTTCCTCGCCATAGTCCCTGATTATCCTTTTGAGTTCCTCGACCGGGTATCCGTTCACGACGTCCGCCGCCGTGATCCCGCCCGAGCGGTCCATTCTCATATCGAGCGGCGCGTCGACGCCGTACGAAAACCCGCGGTCCGCCTCGTCGAGCTGATGCGACGAGACACCGAGGTCCCAGAGAACTCCGTTGATCTCTTCGATCCCGAGCGAATCGAGGACCGCCCCGACGTCTCGGTAGTTCGATCTGACGACGGTACATTTGGGACCGTACTTTTCAAGTCTTTTCCCGGCTGCCTCGACTGCTTCTCCGTCGCGGTCCACGGCGATCAGACGCCCGCCCTCGGGAAGTCTTTCCGCGATCGCCGCCGAGTGACCGCCTCCTCCGGCGGTACAGTCGACGAATATCCCGCCCCTCTCCGGTGCGAGAACGTCGACGCTCTCGTCAAGGAGTACGGAGACGTGACTGAACCCCGACACGGTCAGAGACCGAGTTCCGCCATCCTGGCGGCGAAATCGTCGGGCTCGGAGTCAAGACCTCTTTCGTTCCATCTTTCTTCCGCCCAGATCTCGGCGTACTTGCCGCACCCGACCGTTATCACGTTCTTCGTGATCCCGCAGTGCTCAAGCATTTCCTGAGGGAGAAGCACTCTGCCCTGCGCGTCAGGCTGTATCTCGATCGACTTGGAGTATATGTATCGCACGATGTCCTTGACCTCGTGCTTGTGCTTCGCGCTGAGTTCGGAGGCGTATTCCTCGAATTCCGCTTTCGAGTACATGCTGAGGCACCCTCCGGTGTCCTGCATGATCACGACCACGGGACCGAGCTGCTCCTTGAGTTTGGAGGGTATTATGAGTCTGTTTTTGGAGTCGATGGTGTGCGGGTATTTTCCCATTAACATGCCCTTTTACCTCCCTTTCACTCCATTTTGTTGCATTTCGCTCCACTTTGTTAGGGATATTATAATACACCCGCGCGAAAAGTGCAAGGGTTTTGTGCAATTTATTTTAGTTTTTTTTCGCAAAAACGCTCTTTTTTCATCTTTTCCCACGAAAAAGGACAACCGTTATTTGTTAAATCGCGCGGTTTTATCCGTTTTTGCGATTATTTGTGAATACAAAACATATCCGGTCACTTCCCGCCACGGAGCGTGCGGAAAAGCGCAAAAAAGCCCCGCGAACGCGCGTTTTCTGCGTTCGCGGGGCGTATGTTCGGTTATCGTAGGGTAACAGGGGCTATCCGAACCCGGTTTTGACGGGTTGATTTTTGCCCCTGCTTCGTTATCACCCTCGCAGGTAGG
>JAFWPR010000041.1 GCA_017545225.1 Clostridia bacterium | reverse complement strand
TAAGAAGAGAAAGAGAAGCTATGCTTTCCGTTACGGGAACCGAGTTCAAAAAGGCCGTCCGTTATCTTGAACGGGTAGGCGATCATTCGTCTCTTTGTGTGATCGGAGGCGAAAACCCGATCAACTCGTCAAAGTCGCTATTCAATTCCGTCTATAAACTATTTTGATCAACGGAGATAATATGAAAAAATACGTAATTCCTATTTTACTGGTTCTGGTATTCGTCTTATCTTCCTGTTCTTTCAGGGATGCGGATGGAAGCGAGACGTTCACTCTGTATGATCCTGAGACAGATCCCGTCATCACAAGTCAGAATACAGAATCTATTCAGCAAACCCAACCCGCGCCTGCAACGGAACTTCCAACGGATACGTCCGTCACCGAAACGGTACTGCCTGCCGAAACCGAACCTGTGCCTCAGGAAACTGAACCTTATTATCCGGCCGGGGAATACCGTCCCAAGGCTATGATGTATCATCTCATAATGGAAGTCCCTTATAACAGTCTTGAAGCGCTGTTTGTGCGTCCATCCGACTTTGACAGTCAATTGAGATATCTTACTGAAAACGGATACGGATTCATGTTTGCAGACGAGTGGCAGATTGCAGACAGACCGACAGTAATCCTTACGTTTGACGACGGATACGTCGACAATTATACCGATATGTTTCCGATACTGAAAAAGTACGGAGCGAAAGCGACCGTGTTTCTGATCTCCGAGATGGTCGACACTGACGGGTATCTCAACGTTGATCAGATCGTCGAGATGGCGTCCAGCGGCCTCGTTTCATTTCAGTGTCATACTGCCAATCACGTCGATCTTTCATATCAGGACGAAAATACCATGCGTTCCGAATTTTCAACTTCAATCTCGAAGATCGAAAGTTGGACGGGAAGACCGGTTCGCGCTCTCGCTTATCCCGCCGGGTCATATAATGATACCGTAATTCGCGTTGCATCCGATTATTTCAGCTTCTGTTATACGACGAAATCTCCATACAGTGTGACCGAATACTCGAATTATAATATTCCGAGATACTATATAGCGAGGGATTTGTCCGATGCTTCGTTTATAGGATATATGCAGTACTGATCTATGAAACAGAAAATGCCGGACCGTTATTTTTAACGGCCCGGTTTTATATTCCAAATAATGTTTATATATTAGTTTTTCGGAGTATGATGTTTAAGCAAAACCAAACAAAAATAAGAAGTATTACTTGACCGGTTACGACAAAAAATGTATAATAATAGAAAATATACTAAAACGGGAGGTGCGATATGTTGAACGATAAAAACGTGTATCCCGGCACAGACGTTTTGAATCAAAGAGTCGGATCGCTTTCGGAACTGACGTATAAAAACTCACAGATCGACCCCTCGCTTTACGTTGAACTCAACGTTAAAAGAGGATTGAGGGATCTTGACGGAACGGGTGTTCTTGCCGGACTGACCGGAATTTCGGAAGTTTGCGCAAGAAAAACAGTGAACGGAGAAACGGTTCCTTGCACAGGGGAACTGTTTTACCGCGGTGTGAACGTGGATGATTTAACAGCCGCGTGCCTCGCGGAAAACAGACACGGATTTGAAGAAACCGTTTACCTTCTGCTTTTCGGTGTACTGCCTGATAGAAATCAATTGACTGCCTTCAAGGACCTTCTTGCCTATTTTCGACAGCTTCCGACTTCGTTCGTGCGTGACGTGATTATGAAAGCGCCGAGCCGCGATATGATGAACGCTCTATCCCGCAGCGTTCTTACTCTTTATTCATATGATGACAAGGCTGACGACCTTGATATCACAAACGTTCTCAGACAATGTATTTTTCTGATCTCGGTCTTTCCTCTTCTGTCAGTTTACGGTTATCAGGCTTTTGCTTATTACCATCACGGGGAAAGTCTTTACATACATTCTCCGGACAGGGATTATTCAACGTCGGAAAATATTCTGCGTCTTCTTAGACCGGACGGAAGCTTTACGCCACTTGAAGCTGCGGTTCTCGATATTGCGCTAATCCTTCACGCAGAGCACGGAGGGGGCAACAACTCTACTTTTACCACGCGAGTTGTTACTTCATCGGGTACGGATACGTATTCCGCTATCGCAGCTGCGCTCGGTTCGTTGAAAGGACCTAAACACGGCGGAGCTAATCTCAAGGTCACGCGTATGTTCGACGATATAAAGAGAAAAGTCGGAAATTGGGAAGATGAGGATGAGATCGCAGATTATCTTCGCAGGATACTGAACAAAGAAGCTTTTGACGGAACCGGGCTTATTTACGGAATGGGTCACGCGGTATATTCAGTTTCGGATCCCCGCGCGATTATTTTGAAAAATATCGTTGAAAAACTCGCGGCGGAAAAAGGGAGGACTGAGGAATACTCTCTTTACACTAAAGTCGAACGTATCGCTCCTCAGGTAATAAACGAGCAGCGCAAGATCTATAAGGGAGTTTCGGCGAACGTCGATTTCTACAGCGGTTTTGCATACGAAATGCTTAATCTTCCACCTGAATTGTATACTCCTGTCTTCGCCGTTGCGAGAGTCGCGGGCTGGAGCGCTCATCGGCTTGAAGAGCTTATCAGCGCGGGCAAGATCATCAGACCCGCGTATAAAGAAGTTTCCCCGCGTTGCGAATACGTACCTATCGATAACAGATAAAATAAGGGGACCGCAATCGCGGTCCCCGCTTTGTTTTCAGTTCCTGATTCTATCAAGCCTCTCTTTTATCTCGTAAAGAAATTCTTCACTGTATACGATTTTCTTATTATCGAGTTTTGAGAGAAGGGAAAGGTTTTTATCCATAACGCCTTCTTCCATCGTAAGAACGGACGCTTTTTCAAGATCTTCAGCAAATTCTGCGAGCTCGGTATTACCGTCGAGCTCGCCTCTCTTTTTAAGGGCGCCCGTCCAGGCAAATATCGTTGCTATGGGATTGGTAGATTCTTTCTTTCCTTCAAGATAACTGTAATAATGACGAGTGACGGTTCCGTGTGCAGCCTCGTATTCATACGCACCTTCGGGGGAGACGAGGACAGAAGTCATAAGTCCGAGAGAACCGTACGCTGTGGCAAGCATGTCGGACATTACGTCCCCGTCGTAATTCTTGCATGCCCAGATGAAACCGCCTTCGGATCTTATTACCCGCGCTACTGCGTCGTCAATGAGCGTGTAGAAATACTCAATTCCTGCTTCGTCAAATTTGTTCTTATATTCATTCTCGAAAATTTCAGCGAAAATATCCTTAAACCTGTGATCGTACGTTTTGGAGATAGTGTCTTTCGCGGCGAACCATATGGTTTCGCGCCTCTCCAGCGCAAAATTGAAACAGGAGCGTGCGAAAGAAGAAATAGAAGAGTCGACGTTGTGTACTCCCTGAACGATACCGTCAGATTCATTGAATTCATGGATAAGAAGCCGTTTTTCTTTTCCGTCCGGATCTGTGACGACGAGTTCAGCTTTCGATCCTTTCTTTACTTTTGTTTCTGTGTTCTTATATATATCACCATATGCATGACGTGCAATAGTGATAGGCTTTTTCCAGGTAGGCACGTAAGGTTCAATCCCTTTTACCAGAATAGGCGTTCTGAACACCGTACCGTCAAGTATCGCTCTGATCGTACCGTTTGGAGATTTCCACATTTCTTTAAGACCGTATTCATCAACTCTTGCTGCGTTCGGAGTAATAGTAGCGCATTTTACTGCGACTCCGAGCCTTTTGGTCGCTTCCGCAGATTCAACCGTTACTTTGTCTTCGGTCGCGTCACGGTTTTTGAGACCCAAGTCGTAATACTCGGTTTTCAGATCGACGTAAGGTGAGATGAGTATATCCTTTATCCATTTCCAGATGACACGCGTCATCTCGTCGCCGTCCATTTCGACGATCGGTATTGTCATTTGGATTTTTGATGATGAGTTCAAGGCTGTTCCTCCTCAGTTCAAGCGCGATTTTGTATAAGCGAGAAGACCGCCCGCTTTCAGGATATCTTGCATTCTTTCTGAGAGCGTACATCTTGCCGATATCTTCTTTCCGCTTTCTGT
>JAFWPR010000040.1 GCA_017545225.1 Clostridia bacterium | reverse complement strand
TCGGTCTCGCCCTCATCGTCCGTGACCTCGTCGTAATACGGGATATCCGCCGTCTCGTCGATGGAGATCCCTTTTTGCTTCTTGACCGACGACACGTATCTCGCGTACGTATGCTCGCAGATCCGCCACACGTACCCCTCCGGGTTGACGACTTCCCCGCTGCCGCGCAAAGCGCGGTAAACCTCGGACGTCATTTCAGCGGCGAGTTCTTCCGCCTCGCCGTAGGAGAAGGACTTTTTGTAGGCGAAACCGTATATCTTCCCGAGATAATCGGTTATCAGGGCGTCTGCTTTCTCTTTTTCCATTTTTACAGGTCTCCCGAGCGCTCTTGACTATACAGTGCGCGGTTTTGAAAGAAGGTTGGAGATTTTTCAGTTTTTTTCCTCGTTCCGGCGAAGTTCCGCTTGCTTGCGTATTCCCCGGAACACTTTTTCGTTGATTTTATTCATCAATTCGGCTGTCTTTTCCGGCGTAAGGGACTGATCGCCCGGAGGAAAGCTTCTTATGTCGTGAACTCCCCTAATACCCGCGCGGTCGAGAAGTTCACCTACTTTATGAGGCGGCAGGAACGCGGCGATAGCATGTACCTCATCGAGTCCGAAGTCATCCGGGATGCTCGCGCGGTCGACGAGCCCTGCGAGTTTATTCGAAGGGAGAAACGGACCGAGACCGATCAGTTCCTCGACGCTGAATTCCTCGTCCGGGCTTATCCGGTCGGCGAGTTCGCCGAGTTTGTACGACGGAAGAAAAGGTGCGAGGGCGTACATTTCCGCGATCCCGAAACCGTCCGGTATCTTTGCACGGTCGACGAGCTCGGCAAGTTTGTCATGCGAGAAAAACGGGGCGATACCCATCAAATCTTCGAGGTCGAAACTCTGGGCGGGGTTTATCCGGTCGGCGAGTTTTCCGAGATCGTACGACGACAAAAACGGCGCGATCGCGTGAAGTTCGTCGATCCCGTAATCGTCGGGGACGTTCGCGATCTCCACGAGTTCGGCAAGTTTTTCTCTTGTCAGAAACGGGGCGAGCGCCGTGACTTCGTCAATGCTGACTTCTTCTCCGGCGCTGTTTTCAACTCTCTCTTCGAGTTCGCGCGGCGGGATGATGGGGGCGATCTTCGCCGTTTCGCTGAGCGAGATCGGCTCGCCTCCCATAACCTTTTTTACCGCGTCGGCTTCTTCCCGCTCGTCTCCGAGCAGTTCGTCAAGCGTCAGTCCGAGTACGTCGCACAGGTCGTTGAATTTGGATATATCCGGCATTGAACGGCATCTTTCCCAGTTCGACACCGCCTGATAACTGACCCCCATTTTGTCTGCGAGCTCAGTCTGAGTCATATTCTTTTCGATCCTTGCGGCGCGGATCTTGTCCGCTATTTTTTGAATGTCAAACATTATTGGTTCTCCTTTTCAATTTTTGCGCAGGTGGCGCCGCCCTGCGCTTTCAGTCTAACATCCGAGCCGCAGCCGGTCAATCAAGAGATGCTTTAGTTGACTCAAACTTTACAAAAGCGACGGTTTTATCTGGGTTCGTAAAGTTTGAACTCTGATTCCGTCATCACGACGACGCAGGCTTTTCCCGGTGCTCTTTCTCTCTTCGCAGACAGCCAGATCCCCTCGTCGAGCCCCTCGATCATCGCGGGCTTGCCCTTGATAACGACAATCACATACTCGTCCGTCTTTTTCTCCGGTCTTACGAGAACGTATTTTTCGACGGACGGCTTCGTTACTCCGCCCGCTATGTGATACTGTTTCCAGTAAACGGACCCGTCGACGTCGCAACAGATATTCGTCGCTTTTGACGCCGCTCTCTTTGAGAAATAGACGGTATAGTTTCGGTTACCGAAAACAAATCCGATCTTTTTGACTCTCTCGTTCTCTTCTATTTGCTTGCCGTATGCGCGGCAATAACGATAGAGCGAAAGGGTGTTTTCATCGACGCATTCCATAATACTCCCGACGTCGCACGAAAGGGCGGCGCAGATCTTCGAGAGCGTGTCCGTCGTGACCGTCTCGTTCTTCACGAGTTTACCTATCACGCGGGAACTGAGGCCCGTCAGTTCCATCAGGTCGGATTTTGACAGTCCTTTCTCCGCCAACAGTTTCCACAGTTTGGAATAATCCATACACATATTCGTCACCTCCGTATACTATATTATACTCGAAAGCACGTAATAGTCAATAAAAAATTTACTATAGTAAATATTTTAATGCAAATTAGAAAACATTAATGGCATTATAATAGCATGATTTATAGATTAGAATATAATATTGCAAAACAATGCAAAACAAATTACTAAAAATGAATGACAATGTGTTGACAACCAATCGGATTTGGGGTATAATAATACTGCAATATTGAGAGGAGGTGCTTTTATGGCCACAACAAATATCAACATTCGTGTCGACTCCGAACTGAAACAGTCGGCCGAGGCCTTGTTTGACGATCTCGGCCTCAATATGTCCGCGGCGATCACGATGTTTTTGAAAAGCGCTGTCAGCCATGACGGTATTCCGTTTGAGGTCAGGCGCTTTACTCCTAACGCAGATACCCGCGCGGCACTGGCGGAGTATGAAGAGATGAAGAAAAACCCCGGGAAATACAAACGTTACGATTCTTTTGACGATCTGATGTCCGAGGTGATTTCGGATGCTTAAAATAGTATCGTCCAATCAGTTCAAGAAGGACTTGAAACTTGCGGTCAAGCGCGGACTGAAGATCGAAAAACTTCGTGACGTCGTCAACTCGCTTGCCCGACAGGAGACCCTCGACGAAAAATACCGGGATCACGTTCTTACCGGGGAGTACCGCGGTTTTCGAGAATGCCATATTGAATCGGACTGGCTGCTTGTTTATCGGGTGGATGAGGGAGAACTTGAGCTTTTTCTGTTCAGAACGGGAAGCCACTCGGATCTGTTTTGATCATCGGACGAAGAAATGAGGCGGGTCTTCCCGCCTCGTTCTCTTTATTTATTTCTCCCCGTCTTCCAGCCTGCACCTCAACTCATACAACGCGGTCCGGTTCGAATCCCACTTGAGCTTTGCTCTCGCTTCCTCAAAGCTGAGCCAGACGCACTCCGTATGCTCGTGCGAGAGGACGATATCGTCGGGGCACTCGAACCCGAACGAGTATTCCGGGACCACGTAGGTGTCGGCGGGCCAGTTATAGAGACAGCGCTTCGGGAAAATATCGGTCGGAATATAGCACATGGACCGCAGCGGCGTGACTTCCGTACGGATGCCGCCTTCCTCGAAGATCTCCCTTTTCGCCGCTTCTTCGGGTGACTCCCGGTCCTCGCCGCCGCCGGCGATGAACTGCCATTGGTCGAAGTCAGATCTGTGAAAGACGCAGAACCGCAAACCGTTCTCCGTCCTTCTGTACGGGATCGCAAGTATCTGAAAAGGCGCTCTCATTCTGAGCCCTCCTTTTTCGGTAATGTATACCTGTATATCGCATCCCGGGTCAGATTGCAAAGAAAGAGACCGTTTGATCATCCGTCGATCCGGTCATTCGCCGTCCGCAGTTTCGATCTCCGTATTGTACCATTTCTCCTGAAAGTCCACCGCCGCGGCGATTTCGTCTTTCGTGAAGACCGCGCCGTCCGGCGCGGCGACGAGCTTGTCCTCGACGTCGTTTTTTCGGTGGACGATACCGATCACGCGGCAGTCCGCCTCGTCGAGCGGTTCGGAGACGCCGAGCAGATAGACGTCGAGATCCTCGCCGTCTCCGCCCTTGATGCCCGTAATATATCCGTAGTTTATCGGATAGTTCAGGGTGTATTTCTCTTTTTTGTGAACGTAACCCACGGGCCGGTCGATCCCGATGTGAACGCGTTTTCCGAGATACGAACGCACGAGCGCCTTGCGGTGAGCGTACGTTCCCTTTTTCTCGATCTCCAGCAGCGCGGATTTGCGGCCGAGACCGCCGCCGTAGCCGACGAGGGCTCCGCCCGCGCCGACGACTCTGTGACACGGCACGATTATCGAGATCGGGTTGCGGTGGACCGCGCCCCCGACCGCCTGCGCCGCCATACGCGGTATGCCGCGCTCCTTTGCGATCGTCTCGGCGATCGCGCCGTAGGTCTCCGTCCCTCCGTACGGGATCGTGAGAAGGATCTCGCAGACTCTTTTGCAGAACGGCGTAGAGTCGATCCGCAGGGGAGGGGTGAAATCGGGGATCTCACCGGAGAAATAGACCTCGAGCCACCTTTTCGTCTGCGCGAAGACGGGGAACTCGGGCGACTCGTCGGGGCGGGGCGGACCGTCCCGCTCTTCGAATTTCAGCCCCGTGAGGACGTCGCCGTCGCTTTCGAGGGTGACCGCCCCGAGCGGGGAAGAATAATAGTTTATGAGACGCCGATCGTCTTTCATTTTCATTCCGTGACCGCCTCCACGCCTTCTCCGACGACGATCGGCTCGCCGCGGCTGACGACGCGGTTGCGCCGCAGAACGGCGCGCTTCGTATCCTCGACTATGATCCCGTGCTCGCACTCGGGGCAGACGATCTCGTTGTCCTCGATCACGACGGTCCCGTGCGCTCTTTTTTTCACCTCGGCGTCCATATAGACGGCGATCCCGCCGCAGATATCGTACCTGCGGCCGTTGTTATAAAACCGGCAGTTCCTCACCGTGACGGATTCCGAGTTGATCCCCTCCGCCCATCCGGACTCCGCCGCCACCTTGACGCCGAGTTCGAAAACGTCGGAAAACTCGCAGTTTTCGATCAGAGCCTCGCGCGATTTGATGAGGACCGAGCGGGCGAAGTGGTTTCTCGCTTTGCAGTTGACGAACTCGACGCGCGGTACCTGGTCGGGATCGGCGAAGAGCATCCCGTCGAGATCACGGGGCGGTTCGCGGTCGAGCGTGACGCGGCATTTATTCTCTCCGACGACCGCCGCTTCCTCGACGCGGTACGTATCGAGCGGAGCGCACGACGACGCTTCGGTCAGCTCCATCCTGTCGCCTTTTTGCGGGCAGTCCGTTTTCTGAGTGTGCGTCCCGTCGGGCGCGCGGACCTCGAGCGTCAAGGCGCGGCCTTCGACCCCGCAGACCGAATAGTAATACGTGTGGACGTTGATCGAGTCGTCCCCCTGACCGTCGAACTCGCATCCGTCGAGACGGACGAGACCTCGGCACGACGCAAAATGCGTCGCGTCGGTCGTAGTCGAATAATGCTCGCCCTCTGAAGGCACGACGCGCAGACGGTTAACGGTCACGTTCGTCGCGTGAAACGCCGTGACCCCCATGCCCGGGTGAGTATGGATCGTTATATCCTCGAGGAGCGTGTTCTCCGCCTCCTCGATAAGGACGGCGGGTCTGCCGTGGAACACGTGGCTGATATAGAGTTCGTCGCCCTCTTTGAGAACGCCGTCGGCGGACGGGACGCCCGTCGCGCGGTGCGGCCCTTCGTATCTGAAATCGCCGATACCGCACTCGTTGCGCGGGAGCAGTCTTCCTTTTTCCCGCGAATAGACCGCCGAGCGCAGGAAAGGCATCGTTTCCGTGATCCCGTCTGCGAACTCAAAGACGGCGCGGCAGCCGTCGAATCCGGTCACGACGCCCTTTGAGTACGGTTTTCTTTTCAGGTCGACCGTGAATCCCCGGACGGTCACGCCGGAGCACTCTCTTATCGAGATCTCCTCCATGAATCCGTCGACGAGGAGCGTCGCACCGTACGCCTCGACGGTCGAGTTTACGTGACCCCTGAAGTCGAGTCCCCGGTCGTATACGTAATCCGGGGTGAACATCACCTTTTGCGGGTCTTCGCCGTATTCCCCCGCCATAACGGCGCGCTGCGCCTCGCGGGCGCGGGCGGTCGTGAGATTGTAGACTCCCGGTTCGACGGTGAGCGTCGTTCCCGGGTTGTCCTTCATGAACGAGAGCGCGGAGGCGAACCGCTCGCGGCAGTCGCCGCCCGTGAAATCGGAGAGAGATATCTTCATTTTCCGCCTTCCTTGTAACCCCTGTATATTTCGAGCGCGTTCGAGTACGAATAGTTCATCTCGGAGATCATATTGTCGCAGAAAAAGCCGGTGAAGGCGTCCCTTCCGCCGATCACGCGGCGGAAGAGCGCGGCAGGCGCGTTCTTCAGGTATTTTTCGCGGAATCTGTCCGTTTCTTTTACCGCTTTCGCTATCGGGTCGACTTTTTCAAGATACGTTTTTTTGAAATCCGCCTCCGCCGCGGACAGCCCCGCGGCGATCCCGCTCGAGAGGGCGAAATAGATCCCCTCGCCCGTGACCTGGTCGACGAATCCGGCGGCGTCGCCCGCGAGGACGGCGAAGTCCGGTCCTTTTCTCTGGTCGACCGGTTTTCCGAACGGCAGAAACGCGCCTCTCATCTTGTATTTATCCGGGTCCGCGCCGAGCGAGGCGAGGTATTCCTTCAGCAGGTCGTCGTACCGGCGGTCCTTTTTGCTCTTGCCGCCGAGACCGATACAATAGTCGTCCCCCGACGGGAAGACCCACACGTAACCGTTTTTCACGAAGCCGAAGTCGATCACGACTCTTTCTTCGATATCGAGGTCCGCTTTCGGGACGTACGTCTCGGTGCAGAACGCAAGCTCCGGCGTCTCGAAGCCGAGCGTCCGTCTTGTCGGACTCAGCGCGCCGTCGGCGACGACGAGAAGTCGGTATTTTACCGTGCCGCCGCCCGAGAGGGCAAGAGCCCGGTTTTCGGTATCGATCCCGTCGACGGCCGTCTCTTCGAGCAGCATCCCGCCGATAGACCTGTATTTTTTTACGAGATAATCGTCGAACGCGACGCGTCTCACGGAGCGCAGTTTTTTCGCGACTTTCGAGCCTGAAAGCCGCTCGTCGCCGTAGTAAAGATCGAGCCGTTCGCTCACGTCGCAGAAGACGCCTCCGAGATCCGATCCGTCGACGGGATCGGTAAGAAGCGTCTTTGTCAGGACGCGGTACGTTTTCTCGGTGAGAAGGCCGCCGCACGTCTTGTTGCGCGGAAAACGGCTTTTATCGATAAGGATATTCGTTATCCCCGCCTTCTGCAGGGTGATACCGCACGCCGACCCGGCGGGTCCCGCGCCGATCACGGCGACTTCAACGTCGTAGTTCATTTTATTCTCCCGTATCGTTGACTTCTTACCTATAGAATAACACACGATCCGCCGTTTTTCAACAAACTGCGCGGTTTTTCGCATTGAAAAAGCCCCTCCTATGAGAAGGGACTTTTTACCTCATTGGATCCGGCGTAAAATTCTGCGATTCCGGCAAAGCCGGATGAAATGGGTTGGGTCCCATTTCAAGCGGAATTTTATCCTGATCGGTCAGCCGGAGAAGAAAAAGTAAGCGCTTTTTACAGTAAGGACGGTCGTTTGACTGAAAGCTATCAATATCGACTGATCAGATCAAACGGTATATACGCGAAATCCGCATCGTCCTTCATTCTGTAGTCTCCTATCGTCGGGTTGACGAAGAAGGGATTCTGATCGATGGTGTACCCGGTATCAGGCGTGATGTCGCAGTATTGTGTTGCGACCGGGTCGTGCTGTACCACGGCGCCCTTGGTATTGATCTCCGCGTTGTCCCTTATGGTGACCGCGGAGTTCAGACAGAATTCCGGTTCGTTCATCCGGTCAAGATCGCACGTGACGTCGAGCAGACCGGGCCAGAGTTCCGCGACTTTCGCCTTGTATTCGGGATGCGCGTCGTAATTCCTGAGCGCGTTTTGCCAGTACGTGTAACACCAGTCTGCGGTGATGAGATCGGGATCTCCGATCTCCCTTGCGTAGTTGATGAGATCGATACCCTCCGCGTGGACTGCTGCCATCGCGCTGTTCGCCGACTGCGGATTGACGACGATATTGTCGTGGATAAAGTTGCGCTTGGGCACTCCGTTGTTCATCACGCAGAGACCGACGTTGTAGAAAACGTTATTACAAATCTCGCAGCCCCACGATCCGTCGAGATACAGACCGTATCTGCCGTTCGTTCCGCCTCTGATGTTGAGGAACAGGTTACAGCGGACGACCGCGCCCTCCGAATCGGCCATTGCGCGGAACGTCTGCATGGCGCCGGTATCGTCGCCGTTATAGCAGGACTGCTCGAATACGTTATACTCCGCTACGAGATTCGCGGCGTTGCGGAAGTCGATATCCTCCCAGTAGTTCTTATAGAAATGGTTGTGCGAGACCTTTGCGAACGGCGTCGAGATCCTCAGCGCGCCGTTGCATCCGTATCTCAGGCACGTGAGCGTGAAATAGTTGTTGTCCACGACGACGTTCGTGCCCGACGTGAATCTGTCCTCCCAGTTGAAATCCGCTTCGATCCAGAGCGCTATCCCGGCGCATACCTTGAACTCGCATCCGGTGACGGTGACGTCGAGCGGGACCCCGCCCGGGTCGCCCTCGATAAAGATCATCGTATCTCTGGCGCATCCGGAGAATGCGCACCGGTCGACCGTCAGTCCGCGCGGATGGCCGGACGCCCACATGATATGTTCGTCGGAATTCCTGAAATCAAGACCGAGAAGCGTGACGTATTCGGCTCCCATCAGCGTCAGCATCGTATCGCCGCCGCCGGTGAAGTGATAATCTCCCGAGGGCTCGGCGACGTAGAACGTCGAAGTCGACTCGTCGACCCAGTACTCGCCCGCTTTGTCGAGTTCCTCGGAGACGTTGACGACCGCCGTCTGATTCCACCACTCGCTGTCGAATTCGGGAAGGAAACGGAGTCCTCCCATCCTCGCCTGGTTCGGATAAGGAATAAGGACAAGCCCGGTATCGGGATCGTAATCGGCCGTCGTGAGCAGATCCTTGTACCAGCCTGTCGTGATATACCCGTAGATCAGCATCCCGTCCCACGTATGGTACTTGTCGATCCTGCCTTTGAGGTACCCATCCTTGAACTGAAAATGGTTCGCGTCGGGAATGAACCCCACTCCGGCGATCAACTGATCCGTCCCGTCATCGTATTTGTTGGGAAAGCGCGCGAGCGTCATCTCTCCCTCGTCGCTGAGGACGAGACACGTGCGCGGGTCGTATTTCGTGAGCTTGCCCGACAGGTCGGCTTTTTTGATCCTGTCGGCAGCGGAGGAACGGAACATCGTCTTCTCTTCTTCTGAGAGATCGGTGAGGTCGGACTCCGCTACGTCGAACCCGTCGTTGAAGACGACGTCGCCGTCGCCGTAAGCGCAGTAAATGATCCTTTGCGTCTCCGAGCCCGAATCCTCGGATCTCAACTTGACCGATATCGGACCGTAATCGCCCGCGAAGAACGCGACCTTGATATCGCCCTCGGTTTTAGTCGTTTTGAGGGTTCTTACGGCCTCAATCGCGCGATCCCACGTCCTGAAGGGATGCTCGAAGGAGCCGTCGGCGGAGTCGTCGCCGTCGGTCGCGACGTAGAAGTCGGCGTCGTCCACGAGCGGATATTCGGGTTCGGTATACGCCGAACGGAGCGCGGGCTCGTTATATTTGAGGATGAAAGTGTTGTCGAAGCGTTCGATTATCGCGGCGAACTGCTCGCGCGTGGCGAAGCCGTCGGGCGCAAGCCTGTTCCCGTCCGTACCTTTTATCAGGCCCGCTTCGACCGCCCATTCAAGCGGTTCGGCGGCCCAGTCCGAGACTTTCCCGTCGTCCGCGAACGGCGTGAGGTCGGCGCGCTCGGGAACCGAGACGAGGCAGCGCGACGAGAAACGGAAAAGCATCGTCGCGAGCTGTTCGCGCGTGATGAGCCCCTCCGGGTCGAACGTTTTGTCCGAGACGCCGTTCACGACGCCCTCTTCTTTCGCCCAAAAGACGGCGTCGGCGAACCACTCGCCGGCGGGGACGTCGTCGAAGCCGCCCGCCGCCTTCGGCGCGGGAGAGCCCTCGCGCCGCCACAGAACGGTGACGACCATGGCTCGGGTGAGCGATCCTTCGGGATCGAATTTCCCGCCGCCGACGCCCTGCATATAGCCGGATTTGACGGCGTTCATGATCGAGTCGTAACTCCACATCGATTTGTTCACGTCGGAGAAAACGGGATCGGCCGCCGAGACGGGGAGTACGGCGGCAAACGCCGACGCGATCATAACGAGCGTGAGAAGAAAAGCGAGTGTTTTTTTCATATCGGATCCTCTTTTTCGGTCTGGTTTTTCCGAGGGTAAGTATACCATAAAACGAAACGCTTTTCAACAAAAAAGCCCCCCGTCCGCGCGAGCGACCGAAGGACGGCCCCGATCATGGCGGAGACCGGGAAGTTTTTGTCGTTTTCTGTTTATTTTTGTTCGCGGATATAGTAAAATAAAAGATAAGAAATATTCCGGGATCAGACGGAGGAACGGAGGAAACGATGAAAAAAAGCATCTTGATAAAACCGATCTTCGCGTCGTTTCTCGTCAGCGCGATCCTTCTGTCTGGCTGCGGCGCGCATACCGATACGCAGACGGCCCGGAACGCCGTTCCCGAACCGGTCGGAGCCGGACGTACGGCGGCGACGGAAGACACGGAAGCTCCGTTCTTCCTCCATTTCAGTTATTCCCTGACGCTTGCGCGCGGCGATCCGTTCGATATACACAAATACATATCCTATATCGACGATCTGGACTCCGACGTCGACCTTACCGTGGACGGCGCCGTAGACGCCGGGACCGCCGGGGAGTACACGCTGACGCTGACTCTTACGGACGACGCGGGCAACTTCTCGTCCCGCGATATGACGGTCAATATCGTCGAACCGGACCCCTCGTACACGGACGACGGATCAGGCGTGTACACGCCGCCTCCGGCAAAGAGTTTTGACGACTTTGCCGCGGCGTATAAAAAAGACGGTACGACGGTCGGCATCGACGTCTCGAAATGGCAGGGAGAGATAGATTTCAGCAGGGCCGCGGCGGCGGGCTGCGAATTCGTCATTATACGGATCGGCGGATATGCGGGCGGAGTTTTCGAGGACCCGAACTACGCGGTAAACATTAAGAACGCGAAAGCGGCGGGGCTGAAAGTCGGCGTTTACTGGTATTCCGAGGAGAACGGGGCGGACGCCGTGCGTGAGAACGCCGAATATCTTTATTCTCTGCTCGGTGGCGAAAATCTTGATTTTCCCGTGTTCTTCGACTGGGAGGATTACTTTAATCTGGAAGACTACAAAATGAGTCTGAAGGATCTCAACGATATGTTTCTTGCGTTCAGGGAAGAGGCGAAAGCTCACGGATACGACGCCGCTCTGTACAACGCCGGATACTATCTCGGCATCCTATGGTCCGAAAAGGTAAAAGAGAACGGCGTATGGCTTGCAGACTATACGGACGAAACGGAGTACCGAGGCGGATATTTCCTCTGGCAGCAGGGGTTCGGCAGGATAGACGGGATCGACGGCGACGTTGACGTGGACGTGTTCTATCCCGAGGAGTTTGAGAAGCTTCGGCAGAAGGAAACGTAAATAACGAACGGGGGACGGTCCGTAACCGTCCCCTTGCTTTTTTCTGTGATTTGTGCATGCCGCGCCTGCGGCGCGGAGGTCTTCTCGGATATTATTTTCATAGCTTTTATCTTTCTTTTTCAGCGTTCCGAATGCGCGAACAAGGTCTCCCGGAGACTTGTCCGGGAGACCTTTGCTTTGGCTTTTCAGTTTAACCGTGCGTTCTCACGATCGTGCCGATCGGTTCCGATCACCAGGTCATGCCTTCGGCGATCTTGATCGTTTCATCAAAACCGGGTTCCCAAATACCGCCGATATTAACCGTGATCTTATCGTCGCTGAACATAATATCTCCGACTTCGTACGACTCGCCCTCATATTCATAGATCTGGTGGACCATGAACGCATCCATTCCGTTGATCTTCGACATGTAGGTCAGATCGTACGAACCGTTGCCGTAGCCCCAGTCGATATCTCCCGCGCGGCTGATGTAAACTATGATCTGATCCGGGACGCTTGAGAGTTCCCCTTCCGTCATGCCCTCGTATTCAGCGGGCATTATACGGACCGTGCGGATACGCGGATCGTACCCTTCCAGATCCGGGTCGCCGGGGATATCGTGAGCGACGTATCCCTCCGGCAGATAACCAAAGGCGACGTCGTGGATGTCGACGGCGTCCGCGGGTTCACCCTCCTCGCTTTCAACGTTCCAGTGGATTCTGACGTTTTCCTCGTCTTCCCAGTTCAGGACAAATCCGAGAACGGCGGCTCTGACGTTCGCGTTCAGCATAAGCAGGCCGCATACGGTGAGTACGACGGCGAGAGCTATGACCGCGACGCGCTTGAAGCCGAGCGATTTGCGCGGAGCTTTAACGGGTTCCGCGTCTGCGCTTTCGACGAGCCGCGGGTCGATCCCGCCTATGGCGCGTCTCATTACGTCTTTCTTCATTTCAAATAACCTCTTTCTTTCAGGTATCGGGCGAGGTCGTCCCTCGTCCTTTTGAGCATCATGAGAACCTTGCTTTTTCCGAAACCATATCTTCTGCAGATATTTTTTACCGGGTCGTAGAACCAGTATCTTCGGATAAAAACGTTTCTCTTGTCTTCGTCGACGGAAAAAAGGAACCGTGAGATCTCCCGGGACAGCTCTGCTTCTTCAAATTCCGAGTCGGGATCGCCGCCCGAAACGATCTCTTCGATCTCGTCGAGAGACCTCACCAGGTCAGACCGGATCCGCTTCCCGCTCGTGTTTTTGCGCCAGCGGCTTATCGCGATCTCCCGCGTAAGCTTGCCGAGATACGTTTTGAGATTGTCGGGATTTTGCGGCGGGATGCTCTCCCACGCGGCGAGAAGCGCGTCGGAAACGCATTCTTCCGATTCTCCCCGGTCGTGAAGAACGTTGTTCGCGATATACGTAAGATACTTTTCGTATTTTTCTTTTGCTGCCGCGAGAGCGTCTTCGTCCCGGTCCCGGAACATCTGAACGATCAGGTGGTCATCCAAGGTTTACCCCCTTTCCGACTGAAAGGCCTTTCACCCTTATACCCGCAAAAAAACCGGATTGATCACATTTTTTGAAAAATTTTGAAAAAAAGGTTATAAGTGACGTTTTTGAATGAGGTACTGCATTTCGAGCAGGCTGATCCTGCGTGGCGGAGGAGGCTTCCCCTTGAGGGTAGCTGTCACCGGAGGTGACTGATGAGGTGAGAATGGATACTGCGTTTTGAGCAGGCCGTCCCTCCGGGACGGAGGGATTCGAGTCGCGCTCCCGCGAGCTCGTTTTTCGCTGAACGCGAAAAACTCACGGTCGCTTGGTCGGGGAGGCGAGCAAACAGTCCACCGGACTGTTTGCTTACACGCCTCCCGTTCGAATCCCTTCCTTATGCTCTCCGAAAAGGAAAAGGAGCCCACTTTGTGGCTCCTTTTTCCTTTTCGGAGAGAGAGGGATTCGAACCCTCGAAACCGTTTTGCGATTTACGCGATTTCCAGTCGCGCGCCCTCGACCAACTAGGCGACCTCTCCGTGCCCCCAATCGGACGAGTGGTATTATATCACAGTTTCTTTTCTTTTGCAACCCTTTTTTCAAAAAACCGGACCGTTCCCGCCGCCGCCGAACCGGCGTCTGAAGCCGGGCAGAGCGATGAAGGTCAGAGCGCATCCGACGGCCGCGATCGCGCACCAGAGAGCGACCGTCGCCGACCAGTCTCCCCCTCCTGCGACGATCGGAACGAGCCACACCGACGCCGCGCTGCCGATATACGTGCACGTGTTCAGCGCGCCGGACACGAACGCCACCTTGCCCGTCCCGCGGAAGAAGCCGGGGACCATGCAGACGAGGATCAGATTGACCCCGTGCATCGCTCCGGTGAGCGCCGCGGAGAATATCACCGACCCGACCGTCGTCCTGCCGGTCGTGAAGTACAGGCACGCCGCCGAGACGACGCCGAAACCGAATATAACTCCTCCGCACGTCATCGGGTTCTTGAGCGCTTTCGAGTAAAGGATTCCCGAGAGTTTGAGGCAGAGCATGCCGAACAGCGGCATGAGCACGCCGGTGAGTATAGCCGCCGCCGTTCCGAGCGAGTACGTCTCCGATATATACGACGGCATCCACGTCGTCACGCCGTCGCGGAGCGCGCCCTGACAGACGATCGCCGCCATCAGCGCGATCATCACCGGCGAGAAGACGAGCGCCCAACCGCCGCGTTTTTTCTCTTCCGTTACGACGCCGTTCTCCTCTTTCGTTTCGCTTTCCGTCTTCGGGCAAAACCTGAAAACGAGAGCGGACGCGACGAGGCCGACGAACGCCGAGACGATGAAGACGGCGCGCCATCCGGAGAGCGTGATGATCAGCGGACTGACGAGGTAAACGAGGATCGTCCCCGTCGTGATACCGTACGATACGACGACCGTGCTCTTTTTGAAATCGTCCTTTGTCATCCTGTTCGCCGTGAGCCGGACGATCGGCGGCCACAGAAACGCCTGCGCGAGGCCGTTCACGCACCAGACCGCCGCCATCGCGACGGGATCCGAGAGCGACGACATAACGAGGTTCATAGCCGATGTGACGAGCAGGCCGAGCGAGAGCAGATATTTCGGCTGGATGCGGTCGCCCAGCCACCCCGAGAGCAGCTGACCCGCGCCGTACGTGATGAACGCGCCTGTCAGCGACCACGACAGCGCATCCTTCGACAGGCCCGTTCCGGCGACCATTTCCGCGACGATCGCGCCGAAGTTGATACGCGTAACGTAACTTGCCGTGTAGACGCACATCAGAAAGAGCGCGAGTTTTCTTGACTTCTTTTCCATATATTCTCCCCGTCGGGCTGAATTCCTGACGATATATTATCACAACGGGGCGGGGCAGTCAAACGTAACACTTGTGAGAACGGTCCCGATATGGTAAAATATATCAAACGGAGGTGATAAAAACGGCAAGCGAAAGATCTCTGGTCATAAGGGCGATCTCATCCGACGGCTCGGCGCGTATCGTGTTCTGCGACAGCACCGCGATCGTGCGCCGCGCGTGCGGGATACACAAAACGGCGAAGACGGCGACCGCCGTCCTCGGGCGGTGTCTGACCGCCGCCTCGATGATGGGCTCGCTTCTCAAAGACCGCGACGACTCCCTGACTCTGAGATTCGACGGAGACGGACCCGCGGGTCACGTCGTATGCGTCAGCGACTACAAGGGCAACGTGCGCGGATATATGGATAATCCGTCGGTCGAGTTGCCGCCGAACAAGGCGGGCAAACTCGACGTAGGCGGCGCGATAGGAAAGGGATCGCTTTACGTGATCCGCGATCTCGGACTGAAGGAGCCGTACGTCGGAGCGTCCCCGATAGTGACGGGCGAGGTCGGCGACGACGTGACGGCATATTTCGCCAATTCCGAGCAGGTACCGACCGTGTGCGCCGTGGGCGTGCGCGTCGGCCGCGACAATATGTGCGTCGCCTCGGGCGGCTTTCTGATCCAGCTTCTCCCCGGAGCCGACGACGAGACGGCGGAGATCATCGAGGGCAACGTCAGCGGGATGAAAAGCGTCTCGGAGCTGATCGCATCGGGCGTTACGGGCGGCGAGATCATCGCTCAGGCTTTCGCCGGTATGGAGTACGAGACGTTCGACGAATTCGACGTCGGTTACGTTTGCAAGTGCTCGCGCGGCAGATACCTCTCAGCTCTCGCGTCGCTCGGGCAGAGCGATCTCGACGAGCTGATCGCAGACGGCGGTCCGGTCGAGACGGGCTGTATGTTCTGCGGCAAAAAATACGTTTTCAAGATTGAGGATATCCTCGCCGAGAGGGATAAAAAGAAAAAGGAGAAAAAAGAAGATGAGTAATTTGCGTCACGTGATAATGAATATCAGGGATTACGGCGAGGTGAAGCTCGAACTCGACGCTGACGCCGCGCCGATCACCGTCGCCAATTTCGTGAAGCTCGCCGAGAGCGGTTTTTACGACGGACTTACCTTCCACCGCATTATCGACGGATTCATGATCCAGGGCGGCGACCCGCTCGGAACCGGATTCGGCGGCTCGGACGAAGAGATCAAAGGCGAGTTCCGCTCCAACGGAGTGGACAACCCTATCTCCCATGAAGAGGGCGTCATCTCGATGGCGAGATCGTCGGATCCGAACAGCGCGTCCTCGCAGTTCTTCATCACCGTCGCCGACGCGACGTTTCTCGACGGTCAGTACGCGGCGTTCGGCCGCGTCACCGAAGGCTACGACGCCGTCCGGCTCATCGCGCGTCAGGTGCGTCCGGTCGACGGCAACGGAACGGTCCCCGCGGAAGACCAGCCGGTGATCGAGTCCGTCCGGGTGACCGACTGATCTTTCATAAATCCCCGCCGCCCCGCGTAATATATGCGGGGGTGATCCGCGTGAACAGTTGGGGAAGAGAACGGAAAAGCGATACCCCGTCGGGGTATCGCTTTCTTGCGCTCGGCGCGGCGATCGTCGTTTTCGGTCTCGCCGTTTTCTCGTCGGGAGGCGGCGGGGATTCGGTTCTCCGCAGGGAGGAGGCGGCCGCCGCGGCTCTCGTCGTCGGCGCGGATACATCGCCCGCAGAAACGAACGTACCGGAAGAGGAACCGCCGGGTTATCTGAACGGAAAATGGAATTTCTGGGAATCCATCGGAGATTCGCTCGCCTCCCTGATAAAGGGGAAATGAAGCGGAAAACTAAGCGCGGGGTCGACGTGACGGCCGGCCCCGCGGGCTTTTTGACTTTTTTTCTCTCTTTCGCCCTCGTCGCGTCGCTGGGCGGCCCCGTCTATCCGCTCGCCGTCGGCGCGGCACTTTTCGTTCACGAGGCGGCTCATCTCCTGACGGCGGCGGCGCTCGGCGCGCCGCTGTCGTCCGTCCGGATCGGCGCGTGGGGAGTGCGCACCGCCTTCGACTACTCCGCCGTTTCTGCGTGCAGGGAGATCGCGGTGCTCGTCTCGGGGCCTGCGGCGAATATCGCCTCGGCTCTCGCCCTGATAAAAACGCCGCTCACGGACGTGCCGGGCGGCGTTTATTTCGTTCTGACCTCTTTCGCGCTCGGCGCGGTCAATCTGCTCCCCATCGGGGGACTCGACGGAGGCGCGATCCTTTCCGCCGCTGTGGGCAGATTCGTTCTGCCGGACCGCGCGTGGCGTATATGCCGGGCGATCTCGCGCGTTTTTGCGGTCCTGTTCTGGGCGGCTGCCGTTGTCGCGCAGACGGCGGGATTCAGTTGGTCTCTTCTTCTTCTGTCTCTGTATTTTCTGGTTCGGGCATGGTGAACCCGAGCGCCGTGTTCACGTCGTCTTCGGTCAGGAGCATCAGGTCGTCTTTCGTGACGGTCTCGAGTTCCGCGAGTCTGTCCGCCTGAGCGGACAGGATCTTCTCGAAAACGTTGCGGACTCCGCGTGCGTTCCCGAATTCTCCCGCATCCTCCGCGGCCGCGGCGAAATACTCCCGGAGTATCTTCTCAGCCTCGTCGGAGACGGTATAGCAGCCCTTCTTGCATCTGAAGACGAAGATGTCGGTCATCTCGTCGCCCGTATAGTCTGCGAAATCGACGTATTTGTTGAAACGCGAGCGAAGGCCGGGGTTCGAGTCGATGAAATCCTCCATCAGCTCGGTGTAACCGGCGACGATGACGACGAGGTCGTCGCGGTGATCCTCCATATATTTGAGGACCGTGTCGACCGCTTCGAGACCGAAGTCGTTTTCCGTTTTGTTCGTCAGGGCGTACGCCTCGTCGATGAAAAGCACGCCTCCGAGCGCGCTCTCGAGCACGCCGGTCGTCTTGATCGCGGTCTGACCGATATATCCGGCTACGAGGCCGCCTCTGTCGCACTCGACGAGCGTTCCCTTCGAGAGAATGCCGATAGAGCGGTAGACTCTCGCCATGAAGCGGGCGATCATCGTCTTGCCCGTTCCGGGATTGCCCGAAAAGACCATGTGAAGGGAGACGTCCTCGACCGGCAGGTCGTGCTCGCGGCGTAGTTTGTAGACCTTCGCCATGTTGATGAGCCCGCGGACTTCTTTCTTGACCTCTCCGAGTCCAATGTACGAATCGAGTTCGGCGAGCAGATCGTCGAGGTTTTCCGGCGGCGGGAGCTCTTCCTTTTTCTCCTTTTCGGGAGCGGCGTCGTCGCCCGCCGACTTTGCCGCCTGCGGCTTTTTTTTGCCCGCCGCGTCCTTTTCGGAGACGGACGGCACTCTGCCCCAGATGTCCTCTCCGAGCCGCTTTATGTTGCTCTCCGTCATCTGACGGATCAGTTCTATCTGAGACGCAATTATTTCGTCTTTCTTATCCATAGATAAGGTCTCCTGAAAAACCGAATTATTTAACGACGCCTTTCTTCAAGATCACGTTTGCATAAATGGCGCTTTCTCCCGTAACGACGACGGCGTACGCCTTCTTCGCTCTCTCGTAGAACTCGAATCTCTCGAGGAAGACGGGCTCGCGGTCGGTGTGACCCGCCACGATCTTTCTGTACTCGTCCCAGATCCCGACCTTCAGATCGCGGTCCTTTTCGGTTTTGTCCATCAGGTACACATTGTTGTCGTACTCGTCGAGAGGGAAGAGTTCGAGAATGGCGGACAGGAGCTCCGGCACGCCGGTGCCGTCGCTGCGCAGAACGATCCGACCGATGCTCTCGCCCGGGAAGTTTCCGTCGGAGAGGACGATTTCGTCGCCGTGGCCCATTTTAGCGAGGATCCTGAGCAGATCGGGGGAGATGATCTTGTTGATGCCTTTTAACATATCTGATACCTTCCTTTTATAAAGATTCGATGAATTTGAGAACGATGCCGGACGACTTTTTCGCCGTTTCTTTGACGAACTCCGGGTAAGTGTCCGGAGCGTCGCCGTCGGCGCTGTCGGAAATTGCGCGTACCACGCAGAACGGAACGTTGTTCGCGGTACAGACGTGACCGATCGAGGCGCCCTCCATCTCGCACGCGACGGCGGAGAACGTCGAGACGATCTCTGCCTTTCTTCCCGCGTCGCAGATGAACTGGTCGCCGGACGCGATAGGACCGACGACGGTATTGATCCCCGTCTCGCGCGCTATCGCGGCGATGCGCTCGACCGTCTTTTCGTCGGCGGGGATCTGAGCTCCCTCGACGCCCGGGATCGACACCGCGCCGGGCGCGTCGCCTATCGCGGTCGTGTCGAAGTCGTGGTGGCATACGGACGACGAGACCGCTATGTCGCCGATCGACAGTTTGTCCGTCAGCGTGCCCGCCACGCCCGTGTTTATGATGAGATCGGGCAGAAAGCGGATTATCATCGCTTCGGCGCAGATAGCGGCCCACACTTTGCCGACTCCGCAGACGGCGAGTACCACGTCGTTTTTTCCGATCTTTCCGGTGACGTAATGAACGGAGCCCACGTTTCCTTCTCTCTTGTGGGCCATCTGTTCTTTGATGAGTTCCGCTTCCGCCTTCATGGCGGCGATTATGCCTATCTTCATATTATCACGTCCTTTTTATTACTGGAATAATGATACCACGGTTTCCGACGGTATGTCAATAAGCCGTTTCCCGCGCGCTCCGCGGTTTACATTACCGCGGTAATATGGTATAATCAAAGGTGAAACTGAGGGGAGGGGGAGAAAGAGCTTGAAGAGGAAGATCGCCGGCGCCGGCGTCGGTTTTTTGTATTTTTACGTTCATTTCGTTACGGAAGTCATTTGTTTTTTCGTCCTCGGAAAACTTGTCGGCACGAATCTTGATCTCTGGGTTCTTTACCTGTTTTACGATATGCTCGCGTTCGTTCCGCAGGGGATCGTCGGTTACGTTAGCGACAGATTCCCGAAGATCCCGTTCGGGATCATCGGACTTGTCCTTCTCGCCGCAGCTCTCCCGCTTCAGCGTTTCGTTCCGTTTCCGTACGCCTCGCTCGTCGTTCTGTGCCTCGGCAACGCGTGTACTCACATTGACGGCGCGGAGGCGACGCTTCGTGTCTCGCACGGATCGCTTTCTCCGAGCGCGATCTTTGTTGCGGGCGGGTCATTCGGAGTAGTGACCGGCCAGCTTCTTGCGCAGAACGCATTTCCCCGGTGGATATTGATACCGCTTGCGGCGACGGCGATCCCGTTCTCGATACTCGGCGGAATGATGAGACGTGACGCGGATAAAGCGTCGCCGGTGCCGTGCGCCGGATTCAATTACGCCAGAAAATCGGTCGGCGCGGTCTTTTTGATCCTTGCCGTTGTGTTTATTATCGCCACGCGGGGGTATATGGGTTACGGTATCCCGACGTCGTGGAAAAAGACCGCATGGCAGACGGTGCTGCTGTTTGCGGCTATGGGATTCGGCAAAGCCCTCGGAGGGGTGTTTTCCGATCTCTTCGGCGCGAGGCGCGTCGCCTTTTTCAGCGCGGCGGCCGCACTTCCGTTTCTGCTGTTCGGAGACGATCTTATCGTCGTGTCGCTGATCGGCGTCATGTTTTTCAGCATGACGATGTCGGTGACTCTCGCGGTGCTGGTCTCGGTCCTAAAAAAAACGCCCGGACTTGCGTTCGGGTTGACGACGATCGGGCTGTTTGTCGGCTCGGCGCCGGTATTTTTCATACGGTTTACCTCGTTTGCGGCAAACTGTATTTTGATCGCGGTACTGACCTGTATTTGCCTTTTGCTGACGGTTACGGTGATGAGAAAGGATACGGACGCAAATGAGTGATTTTATTTGGATCGTTCTTTCCGATCACGTTCGCCGGATGGCGATCCCGCTCATCGTGACAGCCGCTTTATTTGCCGTTCTCACTGCGGTGACGGCGGTACTTGTCGTGAAATCTCTAAAAGGAAGTGACGGCGATGGGAGTGGCTGAGCTTCCGGGGATCATGATCTGGTGTCTCTCCCTGACGCTCGTACTGGAACTTTTCGCGGCGGCAGTCCTCGGGATCAAAGGCAGAGATCTGCTTTTCGTCGTCCCAGTGAACGTCGTGACTAACCCCGTTTTAGTGAGCGTGACGGTACTGATATTCACGCTTTACGGGCGGAGTGCGTACTATATTTCTCTCGCTGTCCTCGAGGCGGCAGCCGTCGCTTCGGAAGGACTTCTCTACAAATTCGCTTTGAAACCGAAGGTGAATCCGTTTCTTCTGTCGCTCATACTTAACGCGTTTTCGTTTTTTATCGGCGGCGTTATAAACAGAATATTCTTTTAAAGGAGACTGTAAAATGAAAAAAACCGTAATACTGTTTTTAGTCCTGACGCTCGTTTCGGCCCTTGCCGTGACAGTATTCGCGGACGTCGGCTATATGCCGCCCGAGGAAGATACTCTGCTCGTCGGGCTCGGCGGGGTCGATTGCTATACTTTTTCCGGAGAAGATTATTATTTTCCCCTGGAATTCGGGACCAAAATCGAAATAGAGAGCAGAAACACCTACGACGATCCGCCTTCGTGGAGGGCAAACGTTCCGAATCTCGAAGGAGGAACGGTTTACGCGGTCATATCACCCGAGCAGTATGACAAGCTTTTTCACCCGTACGATCTTGTCACTCCCGATTACGGAGTCGGCGAACAGGTGACCGGAACAAAGGCGAAAGTTACACCGTCGATCGGGCTGAACCTCAGATACGGTCCTCATGAAAATTTTGATATCGTCGATACCATACCGACCGGGACGGAAGTGTATTACGAATACGTATTCAACGGATGGTGCTATACGGAATATAACGGTATGAGAGGATGGTCGTCTCTCGATTATCTGAAAGCGGTTGGAGAGACAGAACCGCCTGTGACGGAACCGCCGGTTCCGGATCCGGTCCCGGATCCCGTGCCGGATCCCGACCCGACGCCCGACCCGGATCCCGAACCCGTTCCCGCGCCCGATCCCGTGACAGAGCCTGTTGTTGATCCCGCGCCCGAAACGACCGCGGAACCCGAGACCGAACCGGTCGAGACGGAAGAAAGTACCAACGCCGTCCTTCCGGTACAGACGGAGGACGGATCCGCCGGGTCCGAATCCGCGACGGAGAAATCAGACGAACAGGGCAAAAAGCCGGGGACCCGGTCCGTCGGCAAGACGGTGCTTTACTGCATCGCCGCGGCGGTCGTCGTCTCGATAACTGCGCTTGTCATTATTCTAATCGTCGTCAAGAAGGGAAGAAAACCGGCGGACGATGAAAACGAAGATCAAAACGGGGATCAGAACGATAACAACGCTTGACACGAAGCGGGGCGAGTGATAAAATATTCGTGTTTTTGATCAGATACCCCGGGAGGATATTCTCATGGCAGAAAAAATGAAAGTATGCGTCGTCGGAGCGACCGGCATGGTGGGGCAGAGATTCGTCACCCTGCTCGACGGTCATCCGTATTTCGAAGTGACCGCGGTCGCCGCGAGCGCGCGGAGCGCGGGCGGAAAGTACGCCGACGCGGTCGCGGGCCGCTGGAAGATGAAGACTGCGATCCCTGACGGCGTGAAGGATCTTACCGTGATCGACGCCGCAGACGTCGACGCGATAAAGGCGCGCGCCGACGCGGTCTTCTGCGCCGTGAATATGAAAAAGGACGAGATCGTCGCCCTTGAAGAAAAATACGCGAGAGCGGAACTGCCCGTTATCTCGAACAACTCCGCCAACCGCTGGACGCCGGACGTCCCGATGGTCGTTCCGGAGATCAACCCCGGCCACCTCGAAGTGATCAAAGCGCAGAGGGCGCGTCTCGGAACGAAGCGAGGCTTCGTCGCCGTCAAGCCGAACTGCTCGATCCAGAGTTACGTTCCGATGCTGACGCCGCTTCTGAAATACGGTATCAAAGAGGTAGTCGCTACGACTTATCAGGCGATCTCCGGCGCGGGAAAGACGTTCGCCGACTGGCCCGAGATGGTCGACAACGTGATTCCCTATATCGGCGGCGAGGAAGAAAAGAGCGAGCGCGAACCGCTGCGCGTATGGGGCAAAGTCGAAAACGGCGTGATCGTTCCCGCCGAGGTGCCGCTGATCACGACCCAGTGCATCAGAGTCCCTGTTTCGGACGGCCACACGGCGGCGGTCTTCGTGAATTTTGAGAATAAACCTACAAAAGAGCAGATACTCAAAGACTGGGCGGAGTTCAGAGGGATTCCTCAGGAGCTCGGACTCCCCTCCGCACCGAAGCAGTTCATAACGTATTTCGAGGAAGACAACAGACCGCAGGCGAACCTCGACCGCGATCTTTACGGCGGTATGGGCGTGTCGGCGGGACGGCTCCGTGAGGACTCCCTGTTCGACTGGAAGTTCGTCGGACTGTCGCACAACACCCTCCGCGGCGCTGCCGGCGGCGCCCTGCTCACCGCCGAACTGCTCTTCCGTCAGGGTTGGCTCGACTGATCATACCGCGCAGCGGTATATCATATTCTTAAAGAGTATATCATCCCCGCCCGACCCGGGCGGGGATATTTATTTCATATATCTGATTTGACACAAAACGCGATACTTTGCGGTTTTCCGCATCGGTTTCCCCGCCGTTTTTTATTGTGAAGAAGTTCAAATTGTGTTATACTGTGTTTGCGCCGAAGCTGAATACGGCGTTTTTCGGCGCGCGGCTCCGGCTGTTCGCTTTTTGGGGATCTCTGAAGCAGCGTGCGAAACATTACGACATTTAATGAAAAGGAGACTATGCAGATGAAATTCAGGAAATTCTTGTCCGTTGCCCTCGCTCTCGCGATGATATTTGCGTTATCCGCGACAGTCGGGACCGCTTTCGCGGACGGCGCTCCGTCCGAATCGGGCGGGGACGGCCCGGTCACGGAGACCGGAGCTTACAGGCTTTGGGTCAACAACGAGCAGTTAACGGACGATCACCTCACCGTGCAGTGCGGCGAAGGGACCGCGACGTTTGATCCCGCCGCGAACGTCCTTACACTCGACAACGCGCAGATCACCAGGGGATATGAGGAAGATCAGCTCGGCACGGGCATCCTCTCGTTCCTTGATGAGGAACTGACGATCATCGTCAAAGGCGACTGCACCATAACGGAGACCGGCGGCGACGGCATCGGAAGCTACGATATGGACGATGAATACCAGATGGTCCCCCACGATTTCACGGTCAAGGGCGACGGCAAGCTGACGATCACCGAGAGCGAGCCGTGGTACGGCTACGGCTTCTACTGCACAGGGAGCCTCACTTTAGACGGCGTCGATATCGAGATCGTCTCGGTCGCGTCCGGAGTATGGGCCAATCGGTCGCTTACCGTTCAGAACAGCAAGCTGAACGTGAAATGCTCCACTCAATTTTCCGGCTTTGTCGTAAACAACGGCTCCGCCGAATTCAAAAACAGCGAGGTTTACGCCGAGAGCGCAAACGGCGCCGGATTTTTGCTCGGTAACGATCAGGATTCCTCCTACTTACTCGTCAGCAGCGGAGACGTCACGTTAAAGGGGAAGATCGGCGCAGCTTCCGACACCGATAACAGCACCGTTTCCGTCACCGGAGGAAAACTGACGATCGAAGGTCAGGACGCCGCGTTCAGTGAGAACTTTCTGACCGACGTCGATCAGCATATCCTGCTCGGCGATGGCGTTGAGGTGACCTCCGGGTCCGTTGACGGCGCCGCCGTTACCTTCGCGTCGTCATCGTCTCATGTCCATTCGTATGACGAAGCGGTCACCGATCCCACCTGCACGGAACAGGGATTTATCACTCATACCTGCTCATGCGGCGACAGCTACGTCGACACGTACGTCGATGCGCTCGGCCACGACTATGAAGACGCCGTCACCGCGCCGACCTGCACGGAGCGCGGATATACGACTCACACCTGTTCGCGCTGCGGAGACTCATACGTCGACAATTACGTCGACGCTTCCGGTCACACGTTCGGCTCCGACGGCAAAGCGGAGAAGTGCACGGTTTGCGGAGAGAAGAATCCCGACTACAAGCCGCCCGTGAACTTCAAGGACGTAGTGCCCGGCGCATACTACGCCGACGCGGTCGCCTGGGCTGTCGCGAATGGCATCACGACGGGTACGTCCGCGACGACGTTCTCTCCCGAAGACGGATGTACGCGCGGTCAGGTCGTGACGTTCCTGTGGCGCACGGCGGGCTCGCCCGAGCCGACCGGAGCGAGGAATCCGTTCCGTGACGTCAAAGAGAGCGACTATTTCTACAAAGCGGTCCTCTGGGCGGTAGAGAACGAAATCACCGTCGGAACGAGCGCGAATGAGTTCTCGCCGGAGGACGTCTGCACGAGAGGACAGATCGTGACCTTCCTGTGGCGCTCGAACGGTAAGCCGTCGCCCGCGATAACGAAGAACCCCTTCCTTGACGTAAGTACGGCCGACTATTTCCATACGGCGGTCCTGTGGGCGGTCGAAAAAAAGATCACCCTCGGCACGGACGCGACGCATTTCAGCCCGTCCGATACGTGCACCAGAGGACAAGTCGTCACTTTCCTGTACAGAGACGCGAATTCATGAACCGGAATGGGTTCTGAATTATTGCGATAATAATTCTGGCTTCCGCGGGAAAGTAACGGATAAAATTCCACTTGAAATGGGACCCAACCCATTTCATCCGGCTTCGCCGGAATCGCAGAATTTTACGTCGTCACTTTCCTGTACAGAGACGCGAATTCATGAACCGGAATGGGTTCTGAATTATTGCGATAATAATTTCGGCTTCCGCTCAGGCGCGTGAATTGAGCCCCGCGGCAAACCCGCGGGGCTCATGAATTGACGGCTGCGCCGTCGTGAATTCCGTCCTGAGGACGCATTGAATAAAAAACCGCGGCCCGGTTTCCCGAGCCGCGACGTTTTTTATTCGTCATACGACCACGAAGCGAACGACGTTTTGCAGCTCACGTCGTCGAGCTTGCCGATCTTTCCGGCGAGCGCGGAGATGACGTCCTGCGGCGCGTCGATCGCGATGCTGATAACGTTGATCCCTTTCTCCTTGTACGGGATACCCATTCTTCCGATGATGTAGTCGCCGTACTCGTGAAGGACCTCGTTCAGTTTGTCGGCGGACCCTCTGTCCGATACGATGATACCGATAAGGGCTACTCTCGTTTCCATTTTACTTCCTCCTTATTTATTCATTGCGGATCTGATAAGACGGTCGATCAGCTCGCCGTACGGGATACCGCCGTATTCCATCAGCTTCGGGTACATCGAGATCGGCGTGAAGCCGGGCATCGTGTTTATTTCGTTGAAAATGAGTTCGCCCTCTTTCGTGAGGAAGAAGTCGACGCGGGACAGACCGCGGCATCCGAGTATTTTGAAGATCTGAGCGGCGGAGGCGCGAACTTCTTCGACGCTCGCGTCCGGTATCCTCGCGGGGATGAAGAACGACGATTCGTCGGTCACGTATTTCGTCTCGTAGTCGTAGAAATCGCTCGACCCGACGTCGATCTCGGCGGGACTTGAGACGGTCAGCTCCCCGTCCTCTTCGAGCACGGCTACCTCGATCTCTTTTCCTTTTATCCGCTCCTCGATGAGGATCTTGTCGTCTTCGGAAAAAGCGGACCCGAGCGCGGCGGGGAGATCCTCGCGCGACTTGACGGCGGAACAGCCGACGGACGAGCCGGAGCGCGAAGGTTTAACGAACATCGGATATCCGATCTTCTCTTCAGCCTCTTTTATGACGGCGTCTCTGTCGTCGCGCGCGAACGCGGTGACGGCTTTCGCCTGCCTGACGTCGGAGAACAGACTGACGACCGCTTTCGTCAGCGCTTTGTCCATCGTGACCGCGCTCGCGGTGCACTCGCAGCCGACGGTCGGGACGCCCATGACCTCGAGCATTCCCTGAAGTCTTCCGTCCTCGCCGAACCTGCCGTGAAGAACGGGGAATACGGCGTCGAGGACGATCTCTTTTCTGACGCCGTCCGGCGAGACGGCGTAAATACGTTTGTCGCCGTATGACGGATCGACGGCTATGCGGTCGAGTTTTTCCGTGTCGGCGCACCACGAGCCGTCTTTTATCGATCCGGGATCTCCGTCAAATTTGAAGAATTCTCCGTCTTTTGTGATCCCTATGCGGACTACTTCGTATTTTTCGGGATCGACGTGCGACAGAACGGCGTACGCCGACGAGAGAGATACTTCATATTCTGACGATTTGCCTCCGAAGAGGACTCCGAGTCTTATCTTTTCCACAGTCAGACCTCCGTATGAGACGCGGGAGCGCTTTTCGTAACGTGAGTGAGCATATATTCCACAGAGTCGCGAAGCGCCTGCCAGCTTGCGTTGATGATGTCGGTCGAAACGCCGACGGTCCGCCAGACGGTCACTCCGTCCGTCGACTCGATAAGGACGCGGACGGACGACGCCGTCGCGCCGGAGTCGATGACGCGGACGCGGTAGTCGGTCAGCTTCATCCCGCCGACCTCGGGGTAAAAGCGCGTGAGAGCGCGGCGAAGAGCGCGGTCCATCGCGTTGACGGGACCGTTCCCCTCCGCGGCGGCGATCTCCTCGGAGCCGCCCACGGCGATCTTAATCATCGCCGAACTCTTCATCAGCTCGTCTCTGCCGGGGGTGTCTTTCGCGTCCTCTGCGATGACCTTGAACGCGAGCAGATCGAAGTGCGAGACGCGCTCGCCCGCGATCCCGTCGACGAGCAGCGAGAGGGAACCCTCCGCCTGTTCGTAGACGTAGCCGAGCTTTTCCCGCTCGCGCAGGACTTTAACGACTTCGGCGACCCTCGGGTCGTCTTTTTCGAGCCCTCCGAGCGGCGACAGAGCGCCGATCTTGTCCGTGACCGCCGCGCGGCCGGACAGCTCGCTGATGACGGTGTTTCTCAGATTTCCGACGGAGGCGGGATCGACGTGCTCGAAAGAGCGCGGGTCTTTTCTGATTCCGTCGATATGCGCGCCCGCTTTGTGGGTGAACGCGTACGCGCCGACGAACGGCTCCGATTCGTCGAACGTGAGATTCGCGATCTCGCTGACGTATTTCGCCGTTGACGTTATTCGTTTTATGTTGTCCTTCACGCAGTCGAAGCCGAGTTTCAGCTGCAGAAGGGGGATGAGCGTATTGAGGTTCGCGTTGCCGCACCGTTCGCCGATCCCCGAGACCGTTCCCTGAACGTGGGCGGCTCCCGCGAGGACCGCGGAGACGGAACAGGAGACCGCCATACCGAGGTCGTTGTGCGCGTGGATGCCGACGGAGGGGAACTCGCGGCATACCCGCTCGGCCGCCATTCCGACGACGTCGGGGAGCATCCCGCCGTTCGTGTCGCAGAGAACGAGCGTAGACGCGCCCGCCTCGTGAGCGGCGGCGAGAACTTCGAGCGCGTAGGACGGGCTGTCCGAATAGCCGTCGAAGAAGTGTTCCGCGTCGAAGATCACCTCTTTGCCCGCGTCCTTCAGGAAGCGGACGGAGTCCTTTATCATCCTTACGTTTTCCTCGGGCGTCGTTCTCAGGACTTCCTTTACGTGGTAAAGGGAACTCTTGCCGAAGACGGCGGCGACGGGGACGGGCGCCGCGGCGCTGTCCCGCAGGATCCCGCTGTCTTCCGCCCTCACTCCCGGGTGAACGGTAGGAGTGAAGACGGAGAGCTTCGCATTTTCGAGTTCAAGTCCGCCGAGCGAGCGGAAAAATTCTTTTCCCGCCTCGTCCGTGACCATACCCGCCTCGATATATGATATGCCGAGCCGGTCGAGCGCGCGAATCATGTTCAGTTTGTCTTCCGGCGAGAACGAGACTCCCGCGCCCTGCGCGCCGTCGCGCAGAGTCGTGTCGTATATCTCTATTTTCACGGATTCCCGCCTTTCTCCTCAGCGGCGGCGATGAGTTTGTTCATCGCGTTGAGGTACGCCTTGATAGACGCCTTGATTATATCGGTCGACACGCCGCGTCCCGTGAAGACGGCCTCTCCCGAGCGGATCCTGACCTTCGCCTCGCCGAGAGCGTCCGCGCCCTCCGTTACGGCTGTTATTCCGTAAGAGAGCAGATCGACGTCTCCGCCGCCCGTGAACGGCGCGGCGATCTTGTTGACCGCGTTGAAGCTCGCGTCGACCGGTCCGTCGCCGGGCGCCGCCTCGGTGAACAGATCGTCCCCCGCGGACAGCGTGATGAGCGCCATCGACTTTATCTTGTTTCCGGACTGGATTTGGAAGGACGATATCCTGAACTTGCCGTCCCGTCCGTCGAGGTATTCGCTGATTATCGCTCTGACGTCCTCGTCGGTGAGGACGCTTTTCTTTTCCGCTATCTCCTTGAAGCGGGAGAAAGTCGCGTGTATCGCCTCTTCTCCGAGATCGTACCCGAGCGCCCTCGTCCGTTCGGCGAACGCGTGACGGCCGGAGAGCTTTCCGAGCGTGATCGTGCTCTCGTCGACGCCCACGTCGCGCGGGTCGATGATCTCGTAGGTCTGTCTGTCGTTGATTATGCCGTGCTGATGGATGCCGCTCGCGTGGTTGAACGCGTTTGCGCCGACGACCGCCTTGTTCGGAGCGGGACGGATCCCCGTCACGTCGGAGACGAAGCGGCTCGCGGAGGTGATCTCCCTCGTCACGATACCGTGGGAGAGACCCGCTTCCTTGCCTCTCATCGTGAGGATCATCGCGATCTCCTCGAGCGCGGCGTTGCCGGCTCTCTCGCCTATCCCGTTGACCGTGCACTCGACCTGATCGGCGCCCGCGTATACTGCCGCCACGGAATTGGCGACCGCGAGGCCGAGATCGTTGTGGCAATGGACGGACCAGACGACTCCGTCCGCTCCGGGCACGTTTTCCTTCAGAAACGAAATAAGGGCGGCGAACTCATCCGGCACGGAGTAACCCACCGTGTCGGGCACGTTGACGACCGTCGCTCCTGCGCGGATCGCCTCGGTATATACCTTTACGAGGAATTCACGGCTTGTGCGCGTGGCGTCCTCGGCGGAGAACTGCACTTCCATACCGAACGACGCGGCGCACGACACGGCGTTTTTGACCGCATCGAGCGCTTCCTCGCGCGAGATGCCGAGTTTCTTTTCAAGATGGATATCGCTCGTCGCGATGAACACGTGGATGCGAGGCTTTTTCGCCTCTTTGAGCGAGTCGGCGGCTATTTTGACGTCCGTTTCGCTCGCGCGGGCGAGAGCGCAGACGACGGCGCCCGATTCGCGCGCGATGGCCGAGACCGCCTCAAAATCGCTCTTCGAGGACGCGGGGAATCCCGCCTCGATCACGTCGACGCCCAGTTTTTCAAGACGGCGCGCGATATCGGTCTTTCGCTCGACGCTGAGATGGACTCCCGGCGTCTGTTCTCCGTCGCGCAGAGTTGTGTCTAAAAAACGGATCCTTCTCATTTTCTCATTTCCTCTCGGCGAGGGACACTCTGGGGCGTCCTTCGATATCGGGAAGAGTATCGGGCGTCATCCCGAAACTCTCAAAAATCTTTTTGACTTCGTCGCCCTGCGACGCACCGTGTTCTACGGCGATGAGACCGCCGTCTTTGACCGCGCCGTGAGCCAACCGCACGAACGCGCGGATCAGCGAGAGGCCGTCCCCTTCGTCGGTGAGCGCGATCCGCGGCTCAAAACGGAGTTCCGGCGAGACTTTTTCCATTTCCTCCGCCGTAACGTACGGCGGGTTGGCGACGGAGGCGTCGAATCTTTCGCCGCTCCACGGCTCTCTCACGTCTCGGACGATAAAGGATACTCTGTCCGCGACGCCGTTGAGCTCCGCGTTTTTTCGCGCGGTAGCGATCGCGTCTTCGGATATATCCGCTCCGACGCCGGTAATATCGGGGCGGTATTTCGCCGCGGCGATCGCGACGCATCCGCTCCCGGTGCACATATCGAGAAACGTCCCGCCTTCGGGCAGACGCTCTCTGAGGGCTTCCGCGAGCAGTTCGGTATCGGGGCGGGGAATGAGGCACGATCCGTCCACGATAAAGGGAAGACCGTAAAACTCCCATTTACCTATAATATACTGAAGCGGCTCTCTGTTCTCACGGCGCCTCACCGCTTCCGCGAGACCGTCCGCGTCGAGCGGAGCGTGTCTGTCGGCGAGCAGCGCCGCGCGGCTTTTTCCCTCAAAATGTTCTGCAAGGCAAAGCGCCTCGAAACGGGCGGCGCGGATCCCCGCGGCGTCAAGGCGCGAGGTTATCTCGTCAAGCGTCATTTTCGTCCGGACCGGACGGGCCGTTTTCCTCCCCGGAGGAAGGGACCTCGTTTTCGGCATCTGTCGAATTATCTGCGGATCCGGTTTCCTCTTCCGGGTTTTCTTCGGTCTCTTTCTCCGGATCATCTTCGGTCTCTTCTTCCGCTTCATCGGGCGGGAACTCGTCGGGCATCGCGCCCTTGAGCGCGGCGATGGCGACCTCGAGCATCGACTCGTCGGGTTCCTTCGTCGTCAGCCGCTGCATCCAGAGGCCGGGTGCGGAGAGGATCTTGACGAGGACGTTGTTATGACGTCCGGCGTACATGATAAACTCGAAACCGAGCCCGACCGTGATCGGGAGGACGAGGATCTTCGCCGCGGTCCTCAGAAGAGGCATATCGTTGAACGGGATGAATATTCCTATCACGATCGACAGGATGAGCATCACGAAAATAAAGCTCGTACCGCAGCGAGGATGGAAGCGCGTGCACGGTTTCGCGTTTTCGGGAGTCAGGTCGACTCCCTTTTCATAACACGCGACCGACTTGTGCTCCGCGCCGTGGTATCTGAACGTCCTCTTTATGTCGGGCATCAGACCGACGAGGAAAATGTACAGGACGAAGATCGCGATCTTGAGGACGCCTTCGATGAGAGAGCGGAGAGGCTGGAACGTTCCGGCCGCCTGATTCTCGCCGAGGATCAGTTTCGTCACGAACGTCGGAAGGAATATGAACAGACCGACCGAGACGACGATCCCGAGCACGGAGCCGATCGCGGTGACGACGCCCATGATCTTGTCGCCGAATTTGTCGTTCACCCACTTCTCAAACTTGCTCTCCGGCTCGTCCGTCTCGATTCCTATCATCTCCGCAGACGCCGTGAGCATGCTCATGCTCAGCTTCAGCATCTCCACGAAGTTGATAACGCCGCGGATGATCGGGATATTGCAGAATTTATGCTTTTTTCTGAGGGAGACGTATTCGCCGTTTCTTTTTGCGATCCCGCCGCCGCTCTCGCGCACGGCGAGACACCAGCGGTCTCCCGACCTCATCATTACTCCTTCAAGCACCGCCTGCCCGCCGACTTTTCCGAGACGTGAACAGGAGAGATCTTCTTTTTTCTTTTTCATTTGCGCAGTCCTTTCTTCGGGTGTACAAACTACACCAATTTTATTCTATCACAAAACGCCCGTCTTTGCAACGAAAGAAGCCGGATTTCGGTTTTTCAGCCGGGTGATTGATAATATCTGCGGAATGTGCTAAAATATAAGGTACTGAATTTTCGGAAAGGACGGCGCGGAAATGAAAAAAGAAAATTCCGGCATCGTGAGATATATTATTCTCGGCGCGGTTTTCGTCGCCGTCAGTCTCATATATATCTTCCGCCTCATCAACCTGCAGGTCGCGGGTCAGGATTACTACACGATGACGAGCCCCATAACGCAGCGGACGCGCACCGTCCGCATCCAGGCGATGAGAGGAGAGATCTTCGACAGAAACGGCAAGCCGCTCGTCACGAACGACTATTCGTGGGAGATCCGTTTTGATTACGGCTCGTTCCCGCGGAGTTCGGCGGGGCGCAACGACGTCGTCGTCTCGACTCTGAAGATCGCGGAGGAGCACGGCTTCGGCGAGACGGTAAAAGAGCCGACCTACACCCCGTTCAACGTCGAAGTCGCCGACACGGGAGAGTTGCGCTTCGCTTTCAACGCGGAGTTTGAAGAAAGCCCGCGCTATGAGAAATTCACGAAGCTCGCCGAGGATATCGGCGTCAAAGAGGAAATGACCGCCGACGAGGCTGCGGCGAAGTTCCTGTCGCGTTACGGGATCGTCGACGGCGACGGGGTATACCTTTACGGTCTGAGCGACAGCGCGCAGCTTTTTCTGTACCGGCTCGACATGGAACTCTCCGACTTCTCGCCCGACAGTCCGTACACCATAGTGACGGACGTCGACGTTCCCCTGATCGCCTCGCTCGAGGAGAGCGTGGGGCGGGGGATCTCTCCGTTCAGAAAATACGAGCGCGTTTTCCACTATCCGGGATACGCGTCTCACATTCTCGGCAGGATAGGCAGGATCACCGCCGACAACGCGGAATACTACACGAGCGAGGGCTATCCGATCGACGCGATGGTCGGCACGTCCGGCGTCGAGTACTCGTTTGAACAGTATCTTCACGGTACGGACGGCGAGATGCTCATCACCGAGGATTCGTTCGGGAACGTAATCTCGACGGAGCTGACGAAGGAGCCCAAAGCGGGCTGCGACGTATATCTCACGATAGACATAAACACTCAGATGGCGGCGGAGGACGCCCTGTACAGAAACATCGAAGAGGTCAGGATGAATTCCGGCGGAGAGGGGACTCATACCGGAGAGGACTGCTTCTCCGGCGCCCTGACCGCTCTTGACATCAAGACGGGCGAGGTGCTCGCCCTGGCGTCCTGCCCTACGTATAATCTCGCAACGTTCAGCGAGGATCTTCCCGGCCTGCTTGAAGACAAGAACTCGCCGATGCTCAACCGCGCCCTCGAGGGAACGTTCCAGCCTGGTTCCACGTTCAAGATCGGTATGGCGGTCGGCGCGCTCGACTCGGGCGTCATCGACGAGCATACGGAGATCAAGGACGAGGGCGTTTACGAACTCGACGGATTCCAGATCAGATGCTGGATCTACCTGAACTACCACCTGACGCACGGATGGATGAACGTCACCGACGCGATCCAGGAATCGTGCAACTATTTCTTCTTCGAGGTCGGCAGAAGGATGACGATCGAGAAGATGAACGACTACTCGAAGAGCTTCGGGCTCGGCCTGCCTACGGGTATCGAACTGAACGAGAAGACCGGGATCCTCGCGGGGCCGGAATACGTTGAGGAGAACGACCTGCGCGCATGGTCCGGCGGCGACACGCTCCAGGCTGCGATCGGCCAGTCGTACAACCTGTTCACTCCGCTCCAGATATCGGTGTATATCAGTACGGTCATCAACGACGGCACGCGATACGCGGCTCATCTTCTCTCGCGCGTGACGGAGTACGGCACGGGAGCGGTCGTCCTTGAAAAAGAGCCCGAGGCGCTCAGCACGCGCAAGATAAAAGAGGGCGTCAGAGAGATCGTTCTCGGCGCTATGAAACGCGTGATCGAAGACGGTTCCGTCAAGGAGATATTCGAGGGCTTCCCGATCACGATAGGCGGTAAGACCGGAACGGCTCAGGTCTCCGTGACGAAGAGCGACAACGCCATCTTCACCGCTTTCGCGCCGTTCGAAGATCCGGAGATCGTCGTAACGTCCGTCCTCGAGCACGGGTCGACCGGCGCTAACGCCGGACGGTGCGTCCGCGACCTCATAGGAGCGTATTATTCCGTCGATATGAACGCGCCCGCGGAGGAACCGGCTGATGAAAATGCAGACTGACCGCATTATATCGGCGCTCGCGGATCTTTATCCGGACGCCGTCTGCTCGCTCGAATACGGCGGCGACCCGTGGCGGCTGCTCGTTGCGGCGCGCCTTTCCGCGCAGTGTACCGATGAGAGGGTGAATATCGTATGCCGGCCTCTTTTCGAGAGGTTTCCGGACGCCGCGTCCGCGGCGGGATGCGATATCGCCGAGCTTGAAGAGATAATAAAACCGTGCGGGCTCTTCCGCATGAAAGCGAAAAACATACGCGACTCCTCCCGGATGATCGTCGATGAATTCGGCGGCAGAGTGCCCGACACGATGGATGGACTGCTCTCCCTTCCCGGGGTCGGCAGAAAGATCGCCAACCTGATCCTCGGCGACGTGTACGGCAAGGGAGGCATCGTCGCCGACACCCACTGCATACGGATCTGCGGACGGCTCGGGTACTACGGGACGGACAAAAAGGATCCGGTATTCACCGAGAGGACGATGGAAAAAGTGATCCCGAGGGAAGAGCAGAGCGCGTTCTGCCACAGGATCGTCCTGTTCGGACGGGAATACTGTTCCGCCCGCTCGCCGCGCTGCGGAGAATGCCCGCTGAGAGATTTTTGCAAGTACGGAAAAAACGGAGCCGCCCGGTGACGGCCCCGTTTCAATATCAGCGCGCACCGCTTGACATCGCGGGACGGGGTGTGCTAAAATTTTCCCTGTAAAATCGGAAAGTATCCGAAAAGGAGGACCCGTAAATGAAAAAGATCGTTTGCGCCGTGACAGCGATAGTTATGCTCGTCCTGTGCGCCGCGCTTTTCTCGTGCGGAAAAAACAAAACGGTACCCATCGAACCGCCTAAAGGAGGCGGGACGGGGACCGACGGAAACTTTGATCCAGGTCCCGTACTCGGCACGTGGACGGCGGAGGTTTCCGCGCGCGATTTTCTTTTCCCGAGCGATGAGTGGGATACCGCGAGCAGGGAATGGAACGACAGCACGGTCAAGCTCTCGCTTCAGTTTAACGATAAGGGTAAGCTGATACTGGGTCTGGAAAAGGACGACGTCAGGACTTTCGTGAAGAACAACCTCGAATCGGCCAACGCGATGTTCGGTTATACCGTCGAGGAGGTTATGGAAGAGGGCAAGTATGAGTCCGAAGACGCCTTGATCGACGATATGATCGACAGCGCTTTCGCCACTCTTAACAAAAACGGCGAGTATACTTATTCGGACGGAGTGCTGAAGACCGAACTCATCGTTCTTACCCATTCTCATTCTAAAGGTGACGAAGATGAAGATCCTCCGTCCGAGATCAAAGTAGAAACGGACGGCAATACGCTCACTTTCACGGAATACCTGAACGAGAGCGAAGACAACGAACTTTTCAACAGAAACGTGCTTCCCATAACGTTTGAGAAGCACAAGTGACGTCCCGGCCCGAGATAATCAAAAATGCCGGATAACGCAGCGCGTTATCCGGCGCTTTTATGCAAATAGTAATTTTTTCTTTTTGGTATGGATATTTCCGACGCGATATGATATAATGTAATTTGTGATTTCAGCAAAACAGTTAAATCAAGAAATTTTTTTGGAGGTATATTCAGGACTATGGCAAAGAAGTACGTGTATCTTTTCACCGAAGGCAACGCAACCATGCGCAACCTTCTCGGCGGTAAGGGCGCTAACCTCGCGGAGATGACCAACATCGGTCTTCCCGTTCCGCAGGGCTTCACCATCACCACCGAGGCGTGCACTCAGTATTACGAGGACGGCAGGACCATCAACGACGAGATCATGGCTGAGATCATGGAATACGTCGCGAAGATGGAAGAGATCAACGGCAAGAAGTTCGGCGATCTC
>JAFWPR010000004.1 GCA_017545225.1 Clostridia bacterium | reverse complement strand
CTCGGCACAGAGGAGATCGTAAACCCGGAGGGGTATATCTGGCGGATCTGCGAGCATACGTACGCGAAATACGTGTCGAGGGTAAAAAGGCAAAGCGGCGTCTCGATAGACGAGATAGGCGATATCCCGTATTACGACGAGATCGCGGACGATGAGGGCGAGACCGACAGGCTGAGAAGAGAGATCGCTTTCCTCTCCTCGCAAAGGCGCGAGATCGTTTTCCGTTTTTACTATAAGAATGAGCCGGTCAGGTCGATCGCGTCGCGGCTTGCCGTACCCGTCGGCACCGTGAAGTGGCACCTGAACAAGGCGAGAAACGAACTGAAAGAAGGTTTTGCTATGGAAAGAAAGATCGGAGAACTCGGCATCCACCCCGTTGAAGCCGTGGATTTCGGGCACAGCGGAACTCCGGGAGAGCACGGCGGCCCGGAATACTATCTCGGCGACAAACTGAACCTGAATATCGTATACAGCGTTTACTTTGAGCCGAAAAACCAGAGCGAGATCGCCGAGGAACTCGGCGTGACACCGGTGTTTATCGAGGACAGAATCAAGCTGCTCGAGAACAACGGCTTCATCGTAAAAACGAAAGGCGGAAGGTACACGACCTACGTCAAATTCAACCCGCGCACGTATTCAAACGAGGAAACGGACGCCGCGTGGGGAAAAAAACGCGAAGCGGCGAAAATACTCCTCTCCGAGTACGTCCCGTCGATCAGACGCGCCGTGGAGGGAATGAAAGACGTTTATATCCCGAGCGGCAACAGGCAGCTGCTTGAAGCGGCGGCGATCTTTTACGGTATCGCGAATAAGTGTACGATAGACTTCGATTCGGTCAAGCACGATATGGCGAAGTACCGCGTTTCAACACTTGACGGAGGAACGTATATAGCATGCGTCAACCTTGCCTCCGAGTGCACCGACCCGGATTACGTATCAAAAATAAACGGGGAATATTCGTCGTGCGGGAACATGTGGAGAGGGCCCGGAAAATACTCAAACGTCAAATCATGGGCGATCGACAGCCGTTTTGACACAAGGACGGGAACGTGGAAGAACAACCGGTACGAGGATTACGAGTACGTATACGAGTTGATAACCGGTAAACTGACCGACCGGGTGACGAACGCCGAAAAACTCGCCCGTCTGAAAGAGCGCGGATTCATCGACGACGACGGCAAGGTCATGATCATGGTTTATAGGGGCGACGATACCGATTTCTACGACCGCATCCCGCCTCTTGACGACAAAATCAAGGAACGGTTTGCCGATTATGCGCTTGAATACGCCATGCAGACCGCGAAAAGATATCCTCCCCAGATGCAGGATCTGGTCGTCGACTGGAACGCCGGCGCGTTCATCGACAACATGACCGCCATAATGGCGCTTGAAATACTTTATGAAAACGGTACGTTCAAGCCCCTGACGGAAAAAGAGCGCGTCACCGCGAACCTCATCATGTTCAGCGACGTGCTTCCGGAGGCTTAGGAGTTACCACAATAACGCATCGAGGCGGGGACGTCGTCCCCGCCTCGTTTCGATTATATATACCACACAGGCAGCTCCAAAATATTTTCGCGCAAAAGATCAGGCTGAGGGCAGGTACAAATGACGGCTCCCATGCCGCGCTTTTTCTCCCCGACCTTGTCTAAAACTGTGAATGCCCCCGCATCGTCAGCCGTAACGGACGAACTCTGCTTGATCTCGACCGGATAAAGAATTCCGTTTTCTTCTATGATAAGGTCGATCTCGCATTCTGTCTCGTACTCTTCCCCATCTTTGCGGATCTTCTTCTTGTCCCGCCCGCGGTAATACGAAACGCAATACCGGTAATCTATCCCGCGGTTGGAGTACGATTTCAATATCTCCGAAATGACGAAGGTCTCGAACATCGCACCGCTCATCGCTCCGCAGGCAAGCGCTTCGGCTGTCAGCCATCGGGTCAGATACGCGGCGAGACCCGTATCGCGGAAATAAACCTTCGGGGTCTTTATCGCTTTTTTCAAAACGGACGGGGTATAGGGCTCAAGCAGATAGATGATACCGGACGCCTCAAGGATCGATATCCATTTTTTGACCGTCGACGCGTCCTTGCCGATCTCGTCGGCGATATTGACGTAATTAAGCATCTGCCCGGTCCTGGCGGCAACAGCGACCATAAAACGGCGGAAATCATCCAGATCCTGGACCGCGGACAGTTTGCGAACGTCTCGTTCAAGATAAGTTTTTACGTATTCGGAGAAAAATGCGGACCAATCCATATCCGGATTCTGCAAATCGGGATAACCGCCCCGATGGATCAGCTCCCACAGGTTATCCGGCGCCTTCGCCGACGTCATTCTCCTCTTCACGTAATCCATCGTCGGAACGAATGGATCACTGAAAGCGGAACCCTGTATCTCACGCAAAGACAAACCGGAAAGCTCTATGATACTGACTCTGCCGGAAAGAGACTCGAAAGCGTTTTCCATCAGTTCAAGAGGCTGAGAACCGGACAGGCAAAACTGTCCCCGTTCGTCGCTTTCGTCGCACTTGATCTTGATAAAGCGGAAAAGACCCAGCGTGCGCTGTACCTCGTCATAAAACGCGGGCGGAGGGTTGAGCATCATAAACATATTGGGATTTTCGTTCGCCTGGTCCTCGATAAACGGATCGTCTATGGGGACGTATTTCTTGTCCGGGAACAGAGTTTTGAGCATAGTGGACTTTCCGGTCTGCCTCGCACCTGTCACAAGTACGCACTTGAACGTCTTATCCGAGGCGCGGACCAATTCCTCGACGCTTCGCTTAATATACTTCATTTCAATCACCCAATTACTTTTTTCGACAAATCCGGGATCAGATCCCGCATTTGTCGATATTATAACGCGCTAATACCGAATTGTCAATACCTTTTGATCGGCGACCCCGGCAATCTGATCCGATAAATCATATTAACCGCTGCGATATGTGCGTCATACTAACGCATCGAGGCGGGGACGATGTCCCCGCCTCGATTTTTAGGTTCTTTTGTTGAATATCAGATCAGTCTTCTTCGTCGGAATCATCCGGGTCTTTTGAGCGGTGGCGCGGGGAAAGAAGCGCCACAAAAGGAATATTACCGCATTCAACGGCTCGCTTTAAAAGAGACGCCCTTTTTTCATCCGGGATACGGGATCTGAGTTTGCCAAAAAGTACCGCAAAAAAAGGCAGTTTGCCCTCGTCGAACGCCCGGTCAGCGAGCGTGTCGATGAATTCCGGAGAACAATGAGAGAATAACAATGTAAAAATTGGAAGTTGCTCGTTTTCATAGGCGTTCAGCACAAGTTTCTCATACTCTTTTCTCGTTTTGCACAGCGATTCTGTGTTAATCTCTTCGTCTGCGCTGTCTACCACGTTTATTTTTTTGATCAACTCCTCGTTTTGTTCGGGTCCGAGAAGCGGAGATACGGCGTTGAATTCCGCAGCCGATATCTCATCGGGTATTTCGCCGTCCTTGATCAGAGACGCGATCTTTTTGTCGGACAAAATCTCGTCGACGGTCACGCCGAGGACCGAGGCGAGCGGCTCAAGGTTCGAGATATCGGGCATCGAAACTCCTCTCTCCCAGTTCGAGACCGCCTGATAAGAGATCCCGAGCGCGTTAGCCAACTCCATCTGAGTCATCCCTTTGTTTTTTCTCGCGAGCATAATCCGCTCGGATACTTCTGACATATTGAACATTTTGATTTCTCCTTTGTTTTGTTTCGTCGGCCGACGCTTTAATGGTAACACACGCCGGACGCGCCGTCAATCAACCGGTTATTGAAACGCCGCGGCAGGTCCCTGTTCTTCGCTTCAACCGGCGATTGAAAACCGAACGGACGGTATCGAAATAATGTAGGGTCTAAGAAAAAACTCTCACCGCCGGTGAGAGAAACGGATCATTCACAGTCAAACGGGGCGGGGGACTCCCCCCCCCGCCTCACGTTATTTCACAAAAAAGAAAATAATAAGCCCCGCGGCAGCAACCGCCGCGACGATACCGAAAACCGCCCATCCGACGTAAGACTTTTTCTTCGGCGCTTGATTCCAAACGTGCGTCGGACGTTGTACGGCGACGTACGCCGCACGCTGAGCGGCGACGGACGCAGGCACTCTTTTTCGGGCGGATGCCGCAGACCTCATCCGGCGCGCGCGGGCGAGGATATCGTTCCCGCTCATCAAATCGTTGTAAAACCGCTTCAGATCGTCGTAATCCTCTTCATCGCATTCGGACGCGCCGGGATCATGTACTATCGTGTTGCGAAGCCAACGCAGACGCTTCAGCGTTTTATACTTCGCGTCCCAGTCCGGCGGGCGCGACGCCATGGAATAACGGTCACGCGCCATTGTTTCAACGTAAGCGCTTACGCCGAATACTTCTTCCCCGCGGTCGTTGAAAATACTTTCGTCACGGAAGATATCCTTGCAAACGGAGTCGACGGATTTGTAGAGGTCGATATATTTTGATTCTATGTTGTTCATAGATTATATTATACACGCAAGACCCCTTCAAATCAATAGTTGACAAATTCAAAAGCAGAGAACCCGCAGGTCATATTTTCCACCGCGACAAACTGCTTGAGGCAGTGAATTAGATCGCACATTCCGACCCGGCTCTCTTCCAAAAAAGCGGTTTGCCCGTCAAAACTTCCAACGTATTCGTCGCAACTCAAAGGATAGGAATCCGAAAAAACTAACGGATCAATATATCCCGACGCGCTTCTCAAAGGTGCGCCGTTTGATCTGAAGTAGCGCGAGGATAAATACTCGTACTTATGATTGTATCCGCCCCTCATACGGAGATAGAAATTTATACTTAACGTCTCGTCAAGGGGACAATGAAGACAAAACTCCACCATGTTGCTGTCGCCCCAATACGAAATCGAAAAATACTCGCCCTCGTATCCGCCGTAAAGCGTGGCCGGTTGCTGGTACATACAGTAATCACCGTTTAACCGTCCCTTGCTGATTGCAAAATCTTTACAATATGTGAATAAGTCAAACGGCTCAGGCTCCGGGGCCTTAGTCGTCTCGGGAGGAACGTATAGCGGAGTGGTAACCGGTTCGGGCGTTACCGGAGGCGTAACGTTTTCAGGCGCGTAGCCGGGGTCTTCCGCGGGAGCAACATATGCGGGCGTATCGTCGGGTTCGGGTTCGGGTTCGGGTTCGGCGGGAACGATACTTTCTGTTTCTTTTTCCGGTTCCGCCGTCTCCGGCAGTACGCTGCTTTCGGTTTCTTTTTCAGACTCCTCGGTCTCAAAAAGCGCGCTGCTTTCGGTGGTCGCGTCGGAATCGGATTGAGAAGCGGATTCCGATTCGGCGCCGCTCTCAGGAGCGGCTTTATTACGACCGCTCAATAAAACGACGGTCAAGACTATCCCGATTATGAGCGCCGCCGCCGCAGCGATCCCGAGAATAAGCCAGACTTTCTTTTTTCCCTTTGCGGGGGCATCATCCTCCGGAACGTTTGCGCCTCCGACATTATCAAGGATCTCATCCGTGGATACGTTGAATATTCTTGCCAGGGCAATTATGTTTTCGATCGTCGGCTGTGTTTGTCCGGTTTCCCAAAGGCTGATGCTTTGCCTCGAGACGCCGAGCTTTTCGGCCAGTTCATCCTGAGAAAGATTGTTTTCTTTTCGATACTTTTTGATATTATCGGATATCATTGCACAACTCCCTTACATGATATTCGACATTATTATATTATAACTGTTACTTGCATTCAATATAAATCGCTTTGAAATCTGTCAAGCGACGCTTGCATTTTTCAAAAACAGAGAAAAAATCGAACAAATCACCAAATATTCAAAATGAAGAATGGCGCCGATCAAGTATGCCGCGTCTGCGGCGCGGGCAGAGGGTGAAGCCTTCCCCTTTGAGGGGAAGGTGGATTTGAGGGTCGTAAGACCCGAAAAGACGGATGAGGTGAGAGAGATTACTGCATTTTGAGCAATTCTGCCCGCCGCGCGGGCAGCGGGACAAAAAACCGGATACTCAAAATGAAGGTTACTGCATTTCAATTTTGCCGTACCTTCGGTACGGACGGGACTTGTTCTCGGTCGCGCGGGTCAATTTTCGCATAAACAGTATCTTCAGAAGTTTCGCGCATACGCGCGAAACTTTGGCGGACAGCGGTGTCGAACGAAAGCGGTGAATTAAATCTGTCCGCACAGGTCAAGCGCCGCGGCTGAAAGAGATACAGTTTCTTCCGGAGTTTTGCGCTTCCTGCGCAAAACTCGAGCGGACAGCAGTATTGAACGATTACGGAAAAGTTTATCTGTCCGCAACCCCCGGACTGTCATTCAAATCTGAAAATAACTCAAAATGAAGTTTCATCCGCTTTTTGCCGTACCTTCGGTACGGACGGGACTTGTTCTCGGTCGCGCGGGTCAATTTTCGCAAAATACGAAAATTGACGCTCCCTCGGTCACGCCGCGGGCAAACAGTCCCCCGGACTGTTTGCTTACACGCGGCGCCTTCAAGTCCCGTGTTCAATTTCTCGCATAGAAAAAGGGCACTTCTTCGAGTGCCCTTTTCTATGCGAGAAACGGGACTTGAACCCGTACGGTGTGAACCACACGCCCCTCAACCGTGCGCGTCTGCCAGTTCCGCCACTCTCGCATTGCCCCCGGTTTCCCGTCGGCAAAGTGTATTATACTATAACCCCGTCCTTTTGTCAACAACAAATTGAGATTTTTTTTGCCCGTCCGGCGCCGTACGGTACGGGGCGAAAAAAGGCTCGAAAATACTCGCTCCGCGTTGACTTGATCCCCCCGTATAGTGTATAATATTTTATATAATGGAGTAATATGTGAAATCGCGAAAGGAGGATATCTCATGGCGGCAGAATCACGTCGTTTCCGAGATCCCGAAGAGGTCTCCTCCGAGCTTGAGACCGCCCGTGAAATAAAAGAAGGCTTCGCTTCGCGCGGCCTTGTCGGCGAGCGTGCGCCGGGGTATTTCATCCGTACCTTCGGCTGTCAGCAAAACGAGGCGGACAGCGAACGGCTCGCCGGTCTCTGCGAGGCGATGGGGTACTCTCCCGTCCCCGTTCCCGAAGCGGCGAAGCTGATCCTCGTGAACACCTGCGCGATCCGCGAGCACGCCGAGAAAAAGGCGCTCTCGATAATCGGCTCGTTCAAGCACGTAAAGGACGCCGATCCCGACGTCGTCATAGGCGTCGGCGGCTGTATGGCGGCGGAGGAACACCGCGCGAACACGCTCAAGATGAGTTACCCTTACGTCGATTTTGTGTTCGAGCCCGCTTCCGCCTATTCCCTCCCCTCCCTCGTGAAGGACGCGGCGCGGGGCCGCCGCAGATTCGTCCGCGAGAGCGGAGACGCGATCGCCGAGGGGATCCCGACCGTAAGGGAAAGCTCCCACTCCGTATGGCTCTCCGTGATGTACGGCTGCAACAACTTCTGCTCTTACTGCATCGTCCCCTACGTCAGAGGACGCGAGCGGAGCCGCAGACCGGACGATATAATCGAGGAAGCGAAGCGCCTCGTCGACGGAGGCGCGAAAAACATAACGCTTCTCGGTCAGAACGTGAACTCCTACGGAAAGGACTCGGACGGCTGCTGCGATATCGCCGAGCTGATGCGCCGCATCTGCCGGATCGACGGCGACTTCGAGCTCCGCTTCATGACGAGCCATCCGAAGGACGCCTCGGACGAGCTGATCGACGCTATCGCCGAGGAGCCGAAGATCGTCAAGCACTTCCACCTTCCGGTGCAGTCGGGCTCCGACAGGATTTTGAAACTGATGAACCGACACTACGACAGAGAGCGGTATCTCTCCGTCGTGGACAAGCTCCGCGCGCGCGTCCCGGACGTGACGCTGACCTCCGATATCATCGTCGGGTTCCCCGGAGAGGAGGAAGAGGATTTTCTCGACACGCTCGACCTGATGCGCCGCGTGAGATACGACATGATCTTCTCGTTCATCTATTCCCCGCGCGTCGGCACGCCCGCAGCGAAGATGGAGCCGCGCGTTCCGCGCGAGGTCTCCGCGGAACGGATGGAACGTCTGCTCGCTCTCGGGACGGAACTGTCCGAGGAAAGGAATTCCCGCTTCGTCGGCCGTACGCTCCGCGTTCTCGCCGACGGCGTCAGCCGCACGGACCCCGGGATGATGACCGGACGCGGCTCGCCCGCGCGGCCCGTTCACTTCCCCGGCGGGGAGGAACTGACGGGCAAATTCGTTAACGTGAAAATCAAGAGCGCCGGCGCTTTCTGGGTCGGCGGAGAGATCGAATAATTCATTTTTCGGAGGCTCAATATGGCCGTGACCCCAATGATGCAGCAGTACCTTGAGATCAAGGACAGGTACCGCGACTATATCCTGTTTTACCGTCTCGGAGACTTCTACGAGATGTTCTTTGAGGACGCCCAGATCGCCTCGAAGGAACTCGACCTGACTCTCACCGGACGCGACTGCGGCGAGGAGGAGCGCGCGCCGATGTGCGGCGTTCCGTACCACTCGTGCGAGCCGTATATAGGGAAACTCATCTCGAAGGGCTATAAAGTCGCGATCTGCGAGCAGACGGAGGACCCGTCGAAAACGAAAACTCTCGTCAAGCGCGAGGTCATCAGGGTCATCACGCCCGGCACGCTGATCGAATCCGATCTGCTCTCCGAGGACCGCAACAACTACCTTTGCACGATGTACTGCGACGGCCCGACAGTGGGCCTCTGCTTCTCCGATATCTCGACCGCGTATATCTGCGCCACCGCCGTCGACGCCTCCGGCTCCGACGACGCCGTGGTGAACGAGCTTTCGACCTTCGCTCCTCGCGAGATCGTGACGAACGTGACGATGAAAAGCCGTCCCGCCGTCGCGTCGGTCGTAAGAGACCGTCTCGGCGCGCTCGTGACGGAAAGATCGACCGCCCACTTCGACGAGGAGGAATGCCTCGCGCGCACCTCGGAGCGTTTCGGAGCGGAAGGGACCGTCGGGATCCCCCGCGCGGCTCTCGTCGCCGCGGGCGCGGCTCTCAAATATATCGCCGAGACGCAGATGAAGGATATCTCGTATCTCAAGCGTCTGTCGTCTTACGACGCGTCCGAATATCTCGAGATGGACGTGTCGACGCGCCGCAATCTCGAACTGACCGAGACGATGCTGACGAAGGACAAGAGGGGCTCTCTGCTCTGGGTCCTCGACAAGACGTCGACGTCGCCCGGCGCGCGCCTTCTGAAATTCATGGTCGAGCATCCGCTGACGCGCCCCGCCGCTATCACGAAAAGGCAGCAGGCGGTGACCGAGCTGTTCGGGAATCTGATGCTCCGCGAGGAACTCCGCGCCGAGATGGAGGGCGTTCTCGACCTCGAAAGACTCATCACCCGCGTCACCTACGGGACTGCGGGAGGCCGCGACCTGCGCGCGATCTGTTCGACCGCGTCGGTCGTACCGAGAGTCAGAAAGCTTCTCGCCGACGTATCGGGCGGCGAGTTATCCGTGATCCGGGGCGAACTGGACGAACTCGAAGACGTCCGCGCTCTCATCGACGGAGCGATCGTCGATCAGCCGCCCTTCACCGTAAGAGACGGCGGGATGATCCGCGAGGGCTACAACGCCGAGGTCGACGAGCTGCGTTCGATAATGAACGGAGGCCGTGATTTCATAAAGAACGCCGAGACGAGGGAAAGAGAAAAGACCGGAATCAAGAACCTGAAAATCGGATACAACCGCGTGTTCGGTTACTACATAGAAGTTCCCCGCTCCGCCGCGGGATCCGTGCCCGAGGGGTATATCAGAAAGCAGACGCTCTCCGACAAGGAGCGTTATATAACCGACGAACTCAAGGAGATGGAATCGACCGTCCTCGGGGCTGAGGAACGGCTGAAAAATCTTGAATACGGTCTCTTCTGCGCCGTGCGCGACAAAGTCGGCGAGGCGGAGGACAGGATCAGGACGACCGCGTCCGCGCTCGCGCGGCTCGACGTTTTCATCGCGCTTTCCGAGGTCGCGGCGCAGAACGGCTACGTCTGCCCGACCGTCGACGCGAGCGACGTTATCGAGATCCGCGACGGACGGCATCCCGTCGTCGAAAAATTCGTCCGCGACGCGTATTTCGTCCCGAACGACGCGTACCTTGACACGAAGGACAACCGCCTCGCGCTGATCACCGGCCCGAATATGGCGGGAAAATCCACGTATATGAGACAAACCGCGCTGATCGTTCTTCTCGCTCAGATCGGCTCGTTCGTCCCCGCCTCCTACGCGCGTGTCGGGATCGTCGACAAACTGTTCACCCGCGTCGGCGCGTCCGACGACCTCGCGTCCGGTCAGTCGACCTTTATGCTCGAAATGAGAGAAGTCGCCTACATTCTGAACCACGCGACGAAAAAGAGCTTTATAATCTACGACGAGATCGGCCGCGGGACGAGTACGTACGACGGTATGAGCATCGCGCGCGCCGTCGCGGAGTACACCGCTTCGGCAAAGCTCGGAGCGAAGACGATGTTCGCGACGCACTACCACGAGCTGACGTCGCTCGAGGACGAGATCCCCGGCTTCGTCAACTACAACATCGCCGCAAAGAAGCGCGGCGACGATATAATCTTCCTGCGCAAGATCGTCAAGGGACCGACGGACGACTCGTACGGGATAGAGGTCGCGAAGCTCGCCGGGGTACCCTCCGAGATCACGAAACGCGCGAAGAGGATCCTTTCTGATCTCGAATCGGAAGGCAAACCCGTCACGTTCGCGAGTACCAACGGCGTTAAGGGATCCGACGACTTTGAGTTGGCGATCCCGATGACCGATTCGCTGACGGAAGAACTCAAACGGAAGATCGCCGAATGCGATCTGAATACGATAACGCCGATAGAGGCGATGAACCTGATCTTCGAGTGGAAAAAGCTCGTCGACTGATCCGATAACGAAAAAAGAAAGGAGGTCCCACCGTGGGAAAGATAAACGTACTCGGTTTTGACGTCGCCAACCTGATAGCCGCGGGCGAGGTCGTCGACAGACCCGCGTCCGTCGTCAAGGAACTGCTCGAAAACTCGATCGACGCGGGGGCGACCTCCGTCACAGCCGAAATACAGAACGGCGGCGTCACTCTGATCCGCGTCACCGACAACGGGTGCGGTATGGAGCCGGACGATCTCCCCGTGGCGATCCTCCGCCACGCGACGAGCAAGATAAAAACGGCGAGGGATCTGTCCGAGATCGGCACGCTCGGCTTTCGCGGCGAGGCGCTCGCGGCTATCGCGTCCGTGTCGAAAATGAGGATCTTCTCGAAACCCGCCGCAAACGAGATGGGAACGCTCCTCGAATGCGAGGCGGGCCGCGTCACCTCGGTCAGCGAGGTGGGATGCGCGACGGGAACGACCGTCGTCGTCGAGGATCTCTTCTACTCGGTCCCCGCGCGGCGCAAATTCCTGAAAAGAGACGCGACGGAAGCCGCGGCGGTCAGCGCCGTCGTCGAGAGGATCGCCCTCTCGCGCCCCGACGTCGAGATCAAATACATCTCTGACGGAGAAGTCAAATTCGTAACGACCGGAAGCGGCGACCTGAAGGAAGCGGTCTATTCCGTCTTCGGCAGGGAGTGCGCGAACCGCTCGATAAGAGTCGACCGAACGGACGGAGGCGTTACCGTCACCGGTTTCATCTCCGAGCCCGACCTTTACAAATCGAACAGGAATATGGAGGTCTTCTTCGTCAACGGCCGCCTGGTCAAGAGCCGCACGATAATGGCAGCGGTCGAGCAGGCGTACCGCTCGCGGATCCCGGCGGAGAAGTTCCCCGTCTGCGTCCTGAACGTGGATCTCAATCTCGCCGCCGTCGACGTGAACGTCCACCCGGCGAAGCTCGAGGTCAAATTCTCCGACGAAAAAGTCATCTTCGACTCGGTCTACTACGCCGTACTGAGCGCGCTTCAGTCCGAGACGGTGAGGCCGGAACTCAAATTCGCGGGTACCGGCGCGGATATCCCCTGCGAGGGGAGCGAGCCCGCCGAATTCCAGCCGAAAAAAGAAAAAAAGGACGATTTCTGGATCGACGGCGATGAGGCGCGCCGCCTTCTCAACGCGTTCGTTCCCGCCGACACGCACAGAACGAAGACCGAACAGGTAAAGATATACGACTCCCCGCCGCCCGCGAAAAAGGAGGCGCCCGCGCCGGCGCCCGCCGTCACCGAAGACGGCGGCGAAGGCCGCTCGGCGATAACGGACCCGGGCCCGATCGATCCGCCCGAATACATCATCCTCGGAGAGGCGTACAACTGTTACGTCATCGTCCAGTTCGAGGACAGGATCACTTTCGTCGACAAGCACGCCGCCCACGAGCGGATAATCTTCGACGAGCTTTGCCGCAACGCGCGGAAAGCGGAAAAGAACGCGCAGCTTCTCATGACGCCGATCATCCTCGACGTACCCGCCTGGGAGGGCGAGACGCTCCGCGAGTATGAAAACGACGTCCGCTCGCTCGGCTTCGAGTTCACGGCGAAGGACGAGGGCAACCGCACGGCCGTCAAGGTCACGGCGATCCCCGAGCAGCTCGACTCCGCGGAAGCGCGGGAGCTGTTCTCGACGCTGATTGCAAAGCTCTCCGACACGACGACGTCGATCGATTCCGCATACGCCGAGTTCTTCGAGTCGCGCCTCTTCCAGTCCGCGTGCAAGGCGGCGATAAAGGGCGGCAGAAAATACGGCGTCGAACACATAAAATGGATCTGCGACAGACTGTTCGTCAAGAACCCGGGCGGCTCGGTCATTCGTACGTGCCCGCACGGCAGACCGGTGGCGTTTGAGATAAAGCGCTCGTCGATCGACCGCCAGTTCGGCAGACTTGAGTAGGTGACGCTATGTTCATTCTGAAGAAAAAAGAAGAAAAATCAAAAGCGCGGCGCGGAGTGCTGAAGACTCCGCACGGCGACATCGAAACGCCCGTCTTTATGAACGTCGCCACGTGCGCCGCGATAAAAGGCGGCCTTTCGGCGTTCGACCTCAAGGACAACGACTGCCGCGTGATGCTCTCGAACACGTATCATCTTCACCTTCGTCCGGGCGACGAGCTCGTCCGCGACATGGGAGGCATACGGAAATTCACCGGATGGGACGGCCCCGTCCTCACAGACAGCGGCGGTTTTCAGGTCTTCTCACTCGCGAAGCTCCGCCGGATCAAAGAGGAGGGCGTCTATTTCGCCTCCCATATCGACGGAAAGCGCATCTTCATGGGACCCGAGGAAAGCATGCGGATCCAGTCGAACCTCGGCTCGACGATCGCGATGGCGTTCGACGAATGCATAGAGAACCCCGCGGAATATGGTTACACGAAAAGGTCGTGCGAACGCACCGCGCGCTGGCTCGAGAGATGCCGCGCCGAGCTCGACAGGCTGAACGCCGAAGAGGGGACGGTCAACCCCGGACAGTATCTTTTCGGCATCAATCAGGGAAGCACGTACGCGGATCTGCGGATCGAACATATGAAACGGATCCGCGAGATCCCCTGCGAGGGATACGCGATCGGCGGTCTCGCCGTCGGCGAGACGGTCGAAGAGATGTACGAAACGATCGAGCAGGTCGAGCCCTTTATGCCCGAGGATCGGCCGAGATACCTGATGGGCGTCGGAACGCCGCAGAACATCATCGAGGCGGTTCACCGCGGGGTCGACTTCTTCGACTGCGTCATGCCGTCGCGCAACGCGCGCCACGGAAACGTGTTCACGTGGCACGGCAAGATGAACCTTCTGAACGAAAAATACGCGCGCGATCCGCGTCCGATAGACGAGAACTGCACGTGCGAGGCGTGCCGGAACCACAGCCGCGCGTATATCCGCCACCTTATCAAGGCGAAGGAAGCGCTCGGGATGCGCCTCGCCGTAACGCACAGCATCCACTTCTACAACGAATTCACCCGCTCGATCAGAGAGGCGATGGACGAAGACCGGTTCGAGTCATTCTACAACGAGTATCACGATCTCGTCGCCGAGAGGAATCCGGATTAGTATGAAAAAGATCGAATCGACGCGGCGCGATCCCGCGTTCAACCTCGCTTTTGAAGAATACATGGCCCGCAATACGGGAAGCGACGAAGTCCTCATCGTCTGGCGCGATTCTCCCGCGGTCGTCTGCGGGAGATTTCAGAACGTTTTCCGCGAGACGGACGTTATCGCGGCGCGCGAGCGCGGCGTCCCCGTCCTGCGCCGGATCACCGGGGGCGGGACGGTATACCACGACGAAGGAAACGTAAACGTATCGTATATCACCCGCAAAGGACCCGACGGGATCGACACGCTCCTTCTGCCCGAAAAACTCGCGGCGGCTCTCGGCAGGATCGGGATCCCCGCGGAAGTCGGGGGCGGATCGGACGTCACGGCGGGAGGGTATAAGATCTCCGGAAGCGCGAGAGCCGCGGTAGGAGACCGTGAGATCCACCACGCGACTCTTCTGTTCGACACGGATCTCGACGCTCTTCGCTCGCTGACGTCGTCGGTTTCGGGCGATGCGTTCGTCTCAGGCGGGATCGCGAGCCGAAAATCACCCGTCGCGAATATTTCCGCTTTTCTGCCGGGCACCTCGACGGATGAGTTCGTCGTGGAGGTCAAAGCCGCGCTCGGCGGGGCGTACGGATGGCAGACGGAGGACGGCTTCGATCTCTTCGCCGTCTCTGACCTCGCCCGAGAGTACACGTCCGACGACCGGACGTACGGCGAGAACCCGAAATTCGCTTTTTCCGGAACGTGCGAAACGGCGCGCGGCGCGCTGACTCTATCTTACGAGTCGGGAAAAGGCGCGATCGACGCGGTCCGCGCCGAAGGCGCGTTCGCCGAACTGATAAACAAACTCGCCGGAGCGCCCCTCGCTCCGGGCGCGACGTACGGCGCGCTTATCGGTGCCGGCGTCGGAGAGACCGACGCCGAGCTCCTCGAGAGATTCGTCCTGACGGGGAAAGTTTAATATTTGACAATTGTCTATCAAGAGGTAAAAAATATGAAAATAACGGTCACGATGCCTGAACTCAAAAAGGGAATGACCTCCGCAGTCCTCTGCCGCTGGTGTGTGGAAGAGGGACAGAAAGTCAAAAAGGGCTTCGAACTGTTCGATACCGAGACGGAAAAGGCGGTCAGCGCGGTCGAGGCGGAAGAAGACCTCACGGTCGTTCGTCTGCTCGCCGACGAGGGCGACGAGGTCGCCGTCGGCGCGCCGCTTTTCGAGGCGGAGACCGCAGAATGAAGGATATGAAGAAACCCGACTGGCTCAGAGTCAGTTATAACATGAGCGAGGTGCGCTCGGTATACGATCTCGCCGACCGGCTCGAGCTCAACACGGTATGCCGCGAGAGCGGCTGCCCGAATATCGGAAAATGCTCAAAGTGCGGCAGCGCGACGTTTATGATCCTCGGAAAATACTGCACGCGCAACTGCCGCTTCTGCGAGGTCGACCACGGAGTTCCCGTCCCGCCCGATCCGGACGAGCCGCGCCGCCTCGCCGAGGCGGTGAAGACGCTCGGTCTCTCTCACGCCGTCGTGACGAGCGTGACGAGAGACGATCTTCCGGACGGCGGAGCGTCCGTCTTCGCCGACTGCGTCCGCGAAATAAAAAGGGCGACCGGCGCGACGGTCGAAGTGCTGATACCCGATCTCAAGGGAGACGGGGCGGCGCTCGATACCGTGATCGACTCTGACCCCGAGGTCATCGGCCACAACGTCGAGACGGTGAGGCGGCTCTACCCCGCCGCAAGGCCTCAGGCGGTATACGAAAGATCGCTCGCCGTCCTCAGATATCTGAAAGATCGCTCGAGGGGCGGCTTTGTCAAGACCGCGTTCATGGTCGGACTCGGGGAAAAGGAAGACGAAGTAAAAGAGCTGATCCGCGACGTCAGAGCGACCGGATGCGATCTGCTCACACTCGGTCAGTATCTCGCTCCGACGCACGAGCACGTTCCGGTCGCGGAATACGTTACTCCGGTAACGTTTGAGAAATACAAAGAATACGCCCTCTCGCTCGGGTTCTTATCCGTGACTGCGCATCCGCTCGCGCGCTCGTCGTATATGGCGGGCGATATGCTGAGGGAAGCGGAACAAAAAAGGAATGAAGCGAAATGATCTTCGTTGACACCGGCTCGCGTGACGCCGCCTTCAACTTCGGAGCGGAATACTATTTCGCCGCGGAGCGCGATCTTCCCGCGCCCGTCTTCATGCTCTGGTCGACGGCGCCGACGCTGATGATCGGCAAGTACCAGAACGTTTTCGAGGAAGTCGATCTCGCGCTTGCTCGCGAGGCGGGGATAAAAATAACGCGCCGCCTCTCTGGCGGCGGGACGATATACACCGACGAGGGCGGTTTTCAGTACACCTTTATCGAAAAAGGCGGCGAGCTGATCGATTTTTCGGAATATATGAGACCCGTCGCGGAGGCGCTGAGAAGAATGGGCGTCCCGGCGGAGATAAGCGGACGGAACGACATGCTGATCGATTCCAAAAAAATCTCCGGCAACGCGCAGTTCAAGCTCGGCGGAAAGACGGTCCACCACGGTTCCCTGCTCTTCGACACGGACCTTTGCATGATGGAGCGCGCGTCGAGACCGCCGGAATACAAGATAACGTCCAAAAGCATCAAATCGGTCCGCGACCGCGTGACGAACATAAAGGAGGCGGCGGGGCTCGATATGACGGCGGAGCGTTTCGCCGACGAACTCGTACGGCGGATCGCCGAGGTCACGGGCAGCCCGGAGAGATACGAGCTGACGGCGGAAGACCGAAAGCGGATCGAAGAGCTCGCCGACGCGCATTTCCGCGGCCGCGATTCCGTCTTTCTTCACTCCCCGGCGTTCGACGTCGAAAAGGTCTGCCATCTCCCCGGCGGAACGGTGAAACTCCTGTTTTCCGTGAAAAACGGAGTGATAAAAGACGTCGCCGCAGAGGGCGACTTCTTCTCGGGGGACGGCACGGACGCGCTGCGCGCCCTCGTCGGCACGCCTTTTGAAAAGGGTTCCGTCTCCGAAAAGATCAAAAACTCTTCCCTCTCGATCTGGGGCGTCGACAACGCCGCCCTCGCACAGGAAGTAACGAAAGATATATAATGATTTTGCGCGTGCGCAAAATCAATTCACGAGCCCCGCGGAGAGAAAGCCGCGGGGCTCAATTCATGCGCCCGCCGGGCGCAATTCATGATTTCCGCACAACGATGCGGAAATCAATTCATTCAACAATCTCCCAAATTCTAAATAAAAAAACATATGGTTTTTAAATTGAATTCTTGTATCTGGTGAATAATTCTCCTGTCCGTAGAATCAATTCAACAAAAATGTTATTGAATTGAATCGGGTATTGATGTATGATTTGATCAGACGATATCGCCGCCATTTTTAGAAAACGGAGAAGGTCATATGAATATTTACTTCAGCGAAAACGTTAAACGTATGCGCAAAGAAAAGGATCTGACACAGGAAACGCTTGCCGAAGCTCTCGGCGTCTCTTTTCAGACAATCAGTAAATGGGAGCGCGGCGAAAGTTATCCGGATTTATCGATGCTTTCCGTTATTTCTTCTTTCTTCTCGGTTTCCGTCGACGTTTTACTCGGGATCGACAAAGCCCATACCGAAGAAACAATAAAAAAGTACGTCGATATGTTTGACAATATGAAACTTAAGGACGCACGTTCTGTTCTGAGCGAATACGGAAAAGCCGTAAAAGAGTTCCCGAACGAGTACCCTATTCTCGTTCGGTATATGGAATTGCTGCAGATTGCAGAAAGCAGAGAAACAAATCCGAATCTCGAACTGATCTCAACTCAGATCGCCTCAACTTATGAAAAAATACAAAACTATTGTACGGTCGACGCGATCCGAATTCGCTCAAAACGTTTAATGATCGAACACCTTATGCGTAAGTATCAACGTCTTGGATTCGATAAAGAATACTTACAACAGGCAAAAACCATCGCTGACAGTTTACCCTCCATGAGCGATTCAAAAGAATCCGTTCTGCCAGAACTTGACTTTGATCCGAAAAACCACGACTTTTCAAAGTGGTATGAAAACAGGCAACGCGCCATTGAAGAGTTTTCATACCACCTTCAGAACGCAATAATCAGCTATTGTTATTATGATAACGCTTTTACTCCCGAATATAAGATCGAAGCCATAAATCATATGAACGGTATCTTCCGTATGACCGACAGCGAAAGCCAACCGTCGAAGAACAGAATTCATCTGATTTATAATTACGGTCATTTAGGTCATTTGTACGCTGAAATCGGAGATGATGAAAAGGCGATTCATTATCTTCGACTTGCAGCCGAGCAATCGGTATCATTTGACAATCTACCCGAATCCGAAAGAATCGCTCTTTATTACGAACGGGAAGAACGCTTCAAAAAGATGAGCATGCGCGAGCGCATGTTTGAATTGATGACAGAGCATTATCCGTTGTCCGATGAATTCAAAGCGAAGCCGGAGTTTCGGGAAATACTCGATATTCTGAGACAAATCAAAATCTAACGCACGGAGCGATCAGGGGATCGCTCCCTACGGTCTCACAATGTAGTTATTGACGCTGCCCCGTAGGGAGGCATCCCTTGATGCCTCCGAAAAAGAAATGCAGATTTTTCATCCCGATGACCGCAGGGACGCCTCTCAGGCGCCCGCACCTTATAGAAAAGCGACTCCCGTGACGTTTTGTCACGGGAGTTGTTAATTGCGTCTTGTCGCGCGTTACTCTTTTATTGAATTTGCAAATTGTTCAAGCCGGCCGAGCCCGTCCTCGAGAACGGAGCGCGGGCAGGCGAAGTTGAGCCGGAAGAAGTCGCGGCCCGCAGCGCCGTACGCGGCGCCGGGAGTGACGAACAGACCCGTCTTCTCTCTGAGTCCCGCGGCGAACTGCTTGCCGGAGAGTCCCGTACCCGCGACGTTCACCCAGAGCAGATACGTCGCGTTCCCGTCCACCGGAACGAGAGACGGGATCCTCTCGCGGATGAAATCGCACGCGGCTTTTCTGTTCCCGTAAAGGTACTCTCTCAGCTCGTCGAGCCACGCCTCGCCGCGCTCGAAAGCGGCGACCGCCGCCGTCACGGCGAACGTACCGGGCTCGGCTACCTCGTCGGTGTTGAGGGCGCGCGTGATTTTATGACGGAGTCTGTCGTCGGGAACGCAGACCGCCGCCGTCTGCAGACCCGCAAGGTTGAACGCCTTCGTCGGAGCGATGCAGGTGATACTGTTTTCACGGCAGATGTCGGAAGCCGACGCGAACGGGACGTAATCGCACCCGGGCGTCGTCAGATCGCAGTGGATCTCGTCGGAGATCACCGTGACTCCGCACCGAGCCGCTATCTTGCCGACGCTCGCGAGCGTCTTTTTATCCCATATCTTTCCGACAGGGTTGTGCGGGTTGCAGAGGATCATCAGATTCGTCTGCGGGTCGGAAAGTTTCTTTTCGAGATCGTCAAGGTCCATCCGGTACTCGCCGTTCTCGTATATCAGCGGGTTTTCGGCGACGCGGCATCCGTTGTTGAGGATCGAATTGAAGAAAACGTTGTAGACCGGGGTCTGTATCAGGACGTTCTCTCCGGGCGTCGTCAGCTTTCTGACGGCCGAGGAGATCGCCGGGACCACTCCGGTGCAGAAGACGAGCCAGTCCTTCTTCATCGTGAGATCGTGGCGACGCGCCCACCATCCGATATACGAATCGTACCAGATGTCGGGAACTTCGTTGTAACCGTAAACGCCGTGTCCGGCGCGGTAGAGGATCGCCTCCGTTATCTCGGGAGCCGTTTTGAAATCCATATCGGCGACCCACATCGGGAGTTCTCCCTCTCCGACGTTCCACTTTATCGAATCGGTCCCTCTTCTCTCGATCACGGAATCGAAATCGTAACTCATGCCGTCTCCTCCTTTAATTATATCAGAACTCGGGCTCTTCCGAAATTCTTTCAACGGGAGCGTCTATCCGCGTCGCGTCCGGATCGACGTATCTGTCTCTGACGGTCAGCGTTCCTATCGAGTCCGCCTTTATCACGCCCCCCGCCGGGTCGAGAACGCTTTCGATCCCGCCATTCACCTCCGCGTCGACGGTAGAATACTCGAACGCGAGCGTCGTTCCGGGCAGGCGGCAGTCGACGAGCTTCAGCCCGTTTATGTAACAGAAACCCTGCAAACTCTCTATCGTACAGCGGACGAAAGTGATATTCTCGGAGTTCCATCCGATGTACTCGCTCGATATCGTCGAGTCGTACACCGTGACGTTTTTCGAATTCCAGAAAGCGTCCTTCGTATCGATCTTCGCGTTCCTTACAACGACGTCCGAGGCGCCGTCGAAGGCGTATTTTCCGTCAAGGGTCATCCCGTCGATATCTATACCCGACGAGTTCATAAAAATATAGTCGGCCCCCGCCGCTTCAAAGCCGCGCAGCTTTATACCGGAGCACTGCCAGAAGGTCTCCCCGGCGTCGGGGATCGAGACGCCGTCGAGTTCGACGTCTTCGCATCTGCGGAACATTTTCGGAGAGAGGATCTTCGTGTTTCCGACAAAGACATCCTTTGAATACCATATCCCGGCGCGCGCGCCGGGCTCGAAGACGCATCCTTTTATCCGGACGTCTTCCGAATACCAGAACGGATATTTCGAGCTGACCGTCGAATTTTCAAAAATGATACCGCCCGAATGTTTGAACGGCGACTCCCCCGTCTTAATTACACATTCCGATATGACGACGTCCTTCGCGCCGAAAAAAGCGCGTTCCTCCGAAAACTCACGGCCTTTTATCTGTCTCATATTTCCTCAATTCTGTGAAAGCGCTTTTCGCTCGCCCGACGTGAGCGACCGCGTCGAAAATTCCTGATCCTTGTGATGGACGACCATCTCGTCCTCCGCCTCGCCGTTCGCTTGGAGCAGCATACCGTAACTGACGCCTTCTTTCAGTTCCCCGCACGGGAACGACACCCTGAAATATCGGTACATCATCCAATCCTTGATCTCGAGAACCTCGCCCTCCGTCAACTCGTCGGTCTCCGAGTCGCGCAGGGAGAAAGTGAACTCCCCGCCGTCGGGAAGCGAGACTTTTTTGTACTCGCCCTTGTTGATCCTGACCGTGATCTGTATCTCGCCCGCGTCGGGAACGTAACAGAACGAGTAGGCGGTGAACGCCCTGTTAGTCGAGAGATCGTTCACGAGTTTGTTCGTGAGGACCTCGAGGTCCGCGTCCTGCGCATACGCGGCGCGGAGCGCGTCGGTCGGCTCGATCGCCTTGAGTTCGTTTTTATTGAGCGTCAGGGCGACGCGGAAAATGATGACCGCGTTCAATATCGCAATAACGGATATGAAAAAGTATTTTAAGACCTTTTTGAAAACGTTCAAGAAATACCTCCCGAAGAGAGCGAGATCAGCGCGTCCCTCATTTTTTCGTCGCACTCAATTGCCACGGCGATCTTTTTGTCCGGTTCCGAGAAGACGAGAACGGTGACGGACTCCGGTCTCGGGGACGCGGTGTAGTCGAAATATGAAACGGCGCCGTATTCGCGCCGCATCTCGCGGACGATACCGCGGCGGCCCGGGAAATCCTTCACAGCCTCGAGTTCGTCGGCGCCGAGGATACATTCGGCGACGGGTTGTCTCTGTCCCTGCGTCTTGAAAACGGTGAAGTCGATCAGATCGCGCGGGATCCGCGATATATCGGTCTGTGCCGAATACGCGCGGACCGCGTCGGGATCCGCCCCGTCGGAGCGAAAGTCGAGCACGTAAGTGAACGTGACGAATCTGAACCGCACGAGGATGAAGATCCCGGCGACGGCGATGAGAAGAGCGACGAACTGGACGACGCCGGACGGGACCGCCGCTGACACGGATGGAATATTCGGGACCATGAACGTTATCGCCGCCGCGACGAGAAGGAGCACCGCAGCGACCGACACCTTGCTTTTGCCCGATTCCGGTGTATATTTCATCAGCTCGCCTTCTTTCCCAAAAAAACAGACCGCCGCGTCAAATAGTGACGCCACGGTCCGGGCATAACTTGTCTTACGCCTCTTCCTTGTTGATGATCTGCTCTCCGTTATACCATCCGCAAGCCTTGCAAACGCGGTGCGCGAGATTGTACTCTCCGCAATGAGAGCATTTTACCATACCGGGAAGACCCAGTTTCCAAACGTTTGAACGTCTTTTATCTCTGCGGGCCTTAGACACCTTACCCTTCGGTACTGCCATGATCTACACCTCCTACCATATATATCACAATACATTTTTTTACGCATTTTTACGCGAGTACAGATTATTATACTACACTTCGGAAGAATTATCAAGTAATTTTTTCAAAATCTCGAATCTCGGATCGATTTCTTTTTTTTCGGAGCATTTGCATGTCGGATCGTCCCGCTTTTTTCCACACGTCGGGCAAAGTCCCGGACAATCCTCGCGGCAAAGATGAACGGTCGGCGCCTCGAGCGCGATCGCCTCGGAAAGCGGCTCCGTGAGGTCGATCTTTCCCTCCTCGACCGCGAGCGGCTCCTCCTCTTCGTCCTCACGCGCGTCACCTCTCTTCTGCGAGGCGACGATCTGACGGTCGAATTCGAACGTCATCTCCGCGTCGAACGGCTCCAGACACCGATCGCAGAGCGCGCCGTACTTCACCGTGACGGCAGAGACGAGGGACAGATAGTCCCCTACGCTCCTGATCTCGCCTTTGAGAACGATTCCGTTCTCTTTAATTATCAGATCCGCGGGGATCATACCCGTCGCGTCCGCTCCGTCCTCAGGCGAGAAGCAGAGATCGAGCGGAAATGAACTCTTCTGAGATGAGAAAAAGTCGCCGAGTTCGATTATCATGGCGTACCTCCGTCCTGAATTTAATATTGACAACGACCGGGTCAGATGTTAGAATTATCTCAAATCCCGGATAATCTATGAAAGGAGCAGAAAATGAAAAAGTTTGCAACCGAATTCAAGGAATTCATCTCCAAAGGCAGCGTCATAGACATGGCCGTCGCGGTCGTTATCGGCGGCGCGTTCGGTAAGATCGTTACGAGCTTCGTGAACGACATCATCATGCCCCTCATCGGTCTTCTGTTCGGCGGCGTCAACGTCAGCGAACTGAAGTGGGTCTTCTCTCCCGCAGTTCTCGACGAGGCGGGCGAGGTCGTGACTCCCGAGGCGGCTCTTACCTACGGCGCGTTCATCCAGACGATCATCGACTTCATCCTCATCGCGCTGTGCATCTTCATTTTCCTGAAGATAATCCTCAAAGTGAAGGAAAAATTCAAGAAAGAAGAGCCTGCTGAAGAGGAAGAAGAAGAAAAGAAAGAAACCGCGGAAGAGATCCTCTCCGAGATCAGAGACATCATCAAAAAGGATAACGAGTAATTATCCCTAAGGACCGGGGAAGTCCCCGGTCCTTTTTTTTATTTCACGAACTTGTTTCTGCGTTTCGAAAACATCGTCCCTATTATCGCACGGTCGAACAGAACGAGCATAGGCGGCAGGACCGTGAGAACGATCAGAGCGGAAAACGCCGCCCCCCGCCCTACGGCGAGGCCGATGTGGCCGACGTAGACGTCGCTGATCCCGAAAGCGATGAGCAGTCCGGCTGCGGTCATTATCGTGCCCGACGTCAGTACCGTCGGAAAACTCTGACGAAGCGCCGCGACCATCGCGTCTTTTTTCGGAAGGGACTCGCGGTTCGCGAGGTATCTGTTCATCAGGACGATAGCGTAGTCGATCGTCGCGCCCATCTGTACCGCCGTCGTTATCATCTCGGTGACGAACGCGGCGCGCGTCCCCGTGAAATACGAGACGGCAAATCCGAGCCAGATACTTCCCTGGATCACGGCGACGAGAAGGACCGATCCCGCGACCGACCTGAACGTAAACAGCAAAACGGCCAGAACGAACAGGACGGTGAGTACCCCGATCAGAACGCGGTCGCCCCTGAAAGATGCCTCGAGGTCGCGCGCACTCGTGATATCGCCTATAACGACCGTTTTACCTTCTCCGTAAACGGAGTCGCCGCACCCGCGAAGCGTATCGATCAGAGCGAGACTCTCCTCCCCCTCGACGGGGAGAGATACGGTCAGCACTATCCTGTCGTGTTCAGCGCCGCGGAACTGCGCGAGAGCGGACTTGATCAGCGAGGCGTCGAACCGTCCGCCGCCCCCGTTCGTCTCAAAATTGTCGAAGAAAAACGCGAGCAGATCGCAGAGCGGCGCTTCGAAGTCCGAGCCCGATACGCCTTTCGCTCTGCCGTAAACGGAGAACAGCCCGCGCGCCTGAACCGGGTCGACGCCCGCGAGCGCGGCGAGTTCGTCCGCGGATACCGCGTCGGTGAGATATATCCCGTCGGCGCCGACGTTCGGCAGACCCGCGGCGGTCCTGACTCCGTCGGTCGTTCCGATCAGGTCAAGAAGATCCTTTTCCTTTTCATAATCCCCGCCCGGCACTAAGATCGCAACCGGCGTTCTGTACCCGAAAACGGAGTCGATGACGCCGCCTCCGTCGGCTTTCGCCCCGACGACCGGGTCGACGGTGCCGTTAGAGAACGAATAATCGACCCTCGACGCGAAAAACGCGGCGAGCGGGAGCAGAACGGCGAAAATGACGGCGAAGACGATCCCGCGTTTCGCAAGGAAGCGCGCCAACCGTCCGACATCGGGGACAAACGACTTATGGCGCGTTTTCTCTATCGCGCGGGAAGTCAGGGAAATGAGCGCGGGCATAAGCAGAAAAACTGTGAGCATGCTGCAGAGTATACCCTTCGCGAGAACGACGCCGAGATCGTATCCGAGGCGGAACTGCATCAGCGTCAGGGCGAGAAGGCCCGCGACCGTCGTCAGGCACGACGAGGATATCTCGACGATCGAGTGTGAGAGCGCTTCCGTCAGTGCCTCTTTCCCGTATCCCTTGGTTTCAGCCTCGTCCTGATACCGGTGCGAGAGTATTATCGCGTAGTCGATCGCAAGCGCGAGCTGGAGGATCACGGCGACGGAGTTCGTGATCGCGCCGATTTCTCCGAAAATAAAGTTCGTTCCCATATTGAGAACGGCCGCGACGGTGAATACGACCGCGAAAAGCGCGATCTCAAAATACGAGCGCGAAGTGAATATGATCGCGCCTATGATGACGGCGACCGCTATCGCAAAGATCGGGATCATCTCGCGCGCGAGAGTGTCGGAATACGCGGACGTCAGTCCGGAATATTCGTAAAGGTCCCTGCCCTCCGCGGCGGCTCTGACCGCGCGGACGGCGGCGGCGACGCCCGGGTCCGCCTCGGGTCCGTCGAAAACGACGGAAAAGAGAGCGGACGAGTCGGTGAAAGTCTTGTCGGTCCCGTCGAAGCCCGAGGCAAGAACGTGATCCGTTCCGGCGATCGCGTCGGCGATCGACTGCGCTTCTTCTTTCGTCACGTCTTTCACCATAAAATCGGCTGAAAACGTCGCGGGAAACTCCGCGTCCATTATCGAAAGACCCCGGCGAGTCTCGAACGACGGAGGCAGATACGAGGTGAGTTCGGCGTTCACGTTGACCCATCCCGCCGAAAAAACGCAAAAAACGGCCGCAAGAGCGAAGACGGCGATAATGACGAAACGGCCGTTTACTATAAACGCCGAGGTGCGGCGAAGCGCGTCCGCGGCGGTTCTTCTCCCGTTTTTGTTATCCGTTCCCCCCGCCTCCTTCCGACCTTTTTTTCACCGTTAATTATAAAGCAGACACCCGCCGATGTCAACCGCGCAAAACTCGCCGTTTTTTCCGTTTCTCCTCTTTTTTTCTTACCGATAATAGTGTATAATAAAATATGCGAAAAACGTACTTTTTCAATGCGAGGAAAGAGTTTTATGACCGATAAAGAGAACATCTTTGACGTCGCCGTGATCGGAGCGGGCGTGATCGGATGCGCCGTCGCGCGGGAACTTACCCGCCGCAGAGCGCGCATTCTCGTGCTCGACCGCGAAAGCGACGTCGGCGAGGGGACGAGCAAGGCGAACAGCGCCATCATACATGGCGGGTTCGACGCAAAACCCGGCACGCTCAAGGCAAAATACAACGTTATGGGCAACGCGATGATGGACCGCGTCTCGGAAGAACTCGACGTTCCGTTCTCGCGGATCGGCGCGCTCGTCGTCAGCCGTTCAGCCGAGGGAGACGAAACGGTGAGGGAACTGCTCGCCCGCGGGGAGAAAAACGGGGTGAAGGACCTGAAGATCCTCTCCGGAGACGAGGCGAGAGCCGTCGAACCGGGTCTCACCGACGAGGTGACTTCCGCGCTCTTCTGCCCGTCGTCCGGCGTTGTCTGCCCGTTCGAGCTTACGCTCGGATATGCCGAGAACGCCGTGAAAAACGGCGCCTTCTTCAAACTGAACAGCGAGGTCACCGCGATCAGACGCGCAGATGAAAAGTTTATCATCACCGCGTCCGGCGCGGAGTATACCGCGCGCGCGGTCGTAAACTGCGCGGGCGTTTTCTCCGCGAAGATCAGAGAGATGATCGCCGAGCCCGACTATACGATAACGCCGAGAAGAGGAGAATATCTCCTCCTCGACAAGAACGCGGGCGGGACCGTCTCGCACACCGTTTTCGGCACTCCGTCGAAGCAGGGCAAGGGCGTTCTCGTCACGCCGACCGTCCACGGGAACCTGATGATCGGCCCGACCGCGGAGGCGGTCGACGACCCGGAAGACACGGCGACGACCGGCGCGGGCGTCTCGAAGCTGAAAGAGATGAGCGCGCTCAACGTGAAAAACATTCCGTACAAACTCGTCATAACCTCGTTCGCGGGTCTGCGCGCTACGGGCGACACGGGCGATTTCATCATCCGCGAGGACGAAAAGGTCAAGCGCTTTTTCGAGGCGGCGGCGATCGAGTCCCCGGGACTCTCTTCCGCGCCCGCGATAGGCGTTGCCGTCGCCGAAATGGTAAGCGACGCGCTGTCGCTCAGCGAGAACGAAAACTTCGATCCCGTACGGCGGGGCGTGCCGCGCCTGTCTCACATGAGCGACGAAGAACGCGCTGAATATATAAAGAAAAACCCCGATTACGGTCAGATAATCTGCCGCTGCGAGGGCGTCAGCGAGGGTGAGATCCTCGACGCGATCAGGCGTCCGCTCGGCGCGACGACGCTTGACGGCGTTAAAAGACGCGTCCGTGCGGGGATGGGCAGATGCCAGGCGGGTTTCTGCTCGCCGCGCGTCATCGCGATCCTCTCGAGGGAACTCGGGATCCCGTACGGGGAGGTGAAGAAGAATGGCTGAGAAAGTATCTCTTGCGATCATCGGCGGGGGTCCCGCCGGAATGGCGGCGGCGGTCGGCGCGTACGAAGCCGGCGTCCGCGATACGGTCATCCTCGAGCGCGATACGGAGCTCGGCGGCATCCTCAACCAGTGTATCCACAACGGATTCGGTCTTCACACGTTCAAGGAAGAACTCACCGGTCCCGAGTACGCGGGGCGGTACATCGAGCGGGTAAAAGAGCTCGGCATAAGATACGAAACGGGAACGATGGTCCTTTCGATATCGGAAGACAAAAAGATCACGGCGGTCAGCCGCGCACGCGGCCTTCACGTGATCGAAGCGGACGCCGTCATCCTCGCGATGGGCTGCCGCGAGCGGCCGCGCGGGGCGCTGAACATCCCCGGGACCCGTCCGCAGGGGATCTACACCGCCGGCGCCGCACAGAAGCTCGTCAACTGCGACGGGTTCGTTCCGGGCAAAAAAGTCGTCATCCTCGGCTCGGGCGACATCGGGCTGATAATGGCGAGAAGGATGACGCTCGAGGGCGCCGAGGTGAAACTCGTCGCGGAACTGATGCCTTATTCGGGCGGACTCAAGAGAAATATCGTTCAATGCCTCGACGATTACGGGATCCCGCTTCTGCTCTCCCACACCGTCGTCGATATAAAAGGAAAGCGCCGCCTCGAGGGCGTCACCGTCGCCGAGGTCGACGAAACAGGCGCCCCCGTTCCGGGGACGGAGGAGTTCGTCGAGTGCGACACTCTCCTTCTGTCGTGCGGACTGATCCCCGAGAACGAACTTTCGCTCACCGCGGGCGTGAAGCTCAACCCCGTTACAAACGGACCTTTCGTCGACGACAGGCTCGAAACGAACGTTCCGGGCGTCTTCGCATGCGGAAACGTTCTGCACGTTCACGACCTCGTCGACTTCGTCTCCGAGGAGGCGGAAAGGGCGGGCGCGTCCGCCGCGAGATATCTGTCACGCGCGGCTGAAAAGTCGGCGGACGGCGTCATTGAGATCGTGCCGGGCGCAGGCGTGAGATACACCGTACCCTCGACCGTCGATACCGCAAACTGCGACGATCTTATCCATCTGCGGTTCCGTGTCAGGGACGTTTACAAGTCATGCGAGATAGTCGTCGCCGCCGGAGGCGAGACGATACTGTCCAAAAAGAAGAGGATCACCGTTCCCTCCGAGATGGAGGACGTGATCCTGAAGAAAAAAGACCTTGAGGGCGTGACGGGTCCCGTCACGGTCTCGATCGCGGGGGTGTGATATGGAAACGGTAAAACTCATATGCATCGGATGCCCCATGGGATGCGATCTTACGGTCGAACTCGAGGGCGGCGTGCCCGTATCGGTAACCGGTAATACGTGCCCGATAGGAAAAAAATACGCCGAGGAAGAGGTCACCGCGCCGAAGAGGACGGTCACCTCGACCGCTCTCTCGGAAGACGGCGTTCCCGTCCCCGTGAAGACGGCGGGATCGGTGCCGAAGGCGGCGATCTTCGACGTCGTCGGCGATATCAAGGCGGCGAGACCTTCCCTGCCCGTGAAGATCGGCGACGTCATCGTCCCCGACGCGGCGGGCACCGGCGTCCCCGTCGTCGCCACGAAGGACGTTTCGCGATGAATAAAAGATCCGGCAAGGGCGGACTTGAAACTCCTGTTTACGAAATAAAGGCGTCCGTATCATCCCGCGTCCGCTTTGCCCTCGTCTCGGACCTTCACTGCGCGCCGAGCCGCCCCGTGATCGAAGCGATAAAAAACGGTTCTCCCGACGCGGTCCTCGTCTGCGGCGACTTTTCTCACAGCAAAAAAACGAAAGAGGTCGGTCTTGAGTTTCTTTACATGTCGGCGAAACTCTTTCCGACCTTTGTCGGTTTCGGCAATCACGACCTTGACTCGGGCGTCTCAGCGTCCGACGTTGAAAAAACGGGCGCCGTCCCTCTCGACGACGCCTTCGTTCGGTTCAAAGGAATACTTATCGGCGGGCTCAGCCCGCGAAAAGGCGGTCCGGATACCGCATTTCTCGACCGCTTCTCGCGGGAAAAGGGATTTCGCCTGCTGCTATGCCACTACCCTCATTATTACGACAAATTCGTAAAAGGATATCCCGTCGACCTCACTCTGTCGGGCCACGCGCACGGCGGCCAGTGGAGATTTTTCGGACGGGGCGTCCTGGCTCCCGGCCAGGGGCTTTTCCCGAAGTACACGTCCGGTTTTTACGACGGAGGACGGCTCTTCGTCTGCCGCGGAGCCGGAAACGGAGCGCCCGTCCCGAGGATCAACAACCCGCGGGAGGTCGTCTTTTTCGATCTTATTTCAGAATGAGAGAGATCGCGTAAATGATCAGCATGTGCGCGGGATAGAAGATATAAAAGAAGTATTTCATCCGGAGCTTCCCGCGGTAACCGGAGTAAAGCGCTATGATCGGGACAGCGAGCAGCGCAAAAGGCTCCGGCTCCCTCGTCATAACGAGACGCGGGATATCGGCGAAAGACGCGGGGCCCTCGCCTATGACGGCCCATACGCACAGCGCGAGCAGGCAGACGGCGAACGACGCCATCCTCGCTCCCTTTCCGCGGAACAGATACGCGCTCACGGGAAGCAGTATCCCAAAAAATCCGTAGTCGATCTTCACGTACCTGCAAAGGAAATACGCAAACGCGGACGCGGCGGCAATGCCGAGGACGCCGAGGACCCGGTCTTCCCGGGTCTTTTCCTTATCCGGCGAATAAAAGACGAAACGGACGAGCGCCATGATCCCGATGGAGCACGAAAAAGTGAACAGGATACCGAGATAAAACTCACCCTCGACGATGAGATACGGTATCTGGCATACGACGGCGAGAGTGAAAACGCGCAGAAAATATCTGAGCGGCGAGCGCGTTCTGATCATACCCTCGGCGATGAACCACGCGAAGAGCGGCATGGCGAGCCGCCCGATGATGCGCAGAACGTAGACCTTCGGGAACAAAAGGACGCCGACGTGATCGACCGTCATCGAGATCGCCGCTATTATCTTGACGGCGTTCGCGGAAAGGCCGCGGTACTCGGTCCCGCTCATCCTTTTTTCCTCCCCTCGGGGATCAGGCGGCAGACGAGGCCGGAGACGGTCGAGAGAACGAATGCGAGACCGACGGCGGCGATCAGGATCAGAAGATCGTTTCCGAGCGTCGATCCGGTAGACACGGATACGATCCCTCGGTCGGAATACAGGATCCCGCGTACGGTAAACATCTGAACGAGATAAAACTCAAGGGACGTTTTCCCGAGATACGAAAACGGGACGGATATGAGATCGGCGACCTTCCCCGCGATCCTGAAGCGGTGAAGAAAATCGAGGACGAAAGCGAGGATGAAAACGGTCCCGGTCCCTAGGCAGAGCGCGGGAATAAAGCAGTTCGGAAGAGTGACCAGAAGGGGCACGCCCTTATTTTCGACAAGGTAAGTGGTAAACAGTCCGAGCGCGAGCAGGACGGGTCCCGCGAGGTAAAACAGCTTCGACTTCGGGAATTTGCCGTCCTTTTCAAGCCTTCCGAGCAGAACGCCGATCAGGAAAACGGGGATCCTGTTATAAAATCCGAAGTAATAATAATTTATCGGAAGGAACTGCGACCCGAGATACCAGAGCGCGAGCACGACCGCCGTGACAATGACGGGAAAACGAAGCTTTTTGAGAAGGAAGTTGTATAGGGGAAAGAGAAGATAGAGGATCAGAATGGCGGGGACGAACCAAAAGACGGAGTACATACTCTCAAAAAGGAACGAGAATCCGCTCACGACCCGGATCCACTGCAAAAACGGCTGACCCGTAACGATGAAAAGTACGGCGTAGCAAATGAAAAACGGAATATAGACCCTCTTTATCCGTCTGAGGTAAAACCGTCCGACCGAGCCCTTGTCCGCGGCCCAGACGAGACCGATCCCCGACAGAAGGAAGAATATATCGACGCCTGTGTGACCGTGTGTCACCAGAAAATACGGGATCGACCCGAGCGTCGGATGGTTCGGGAAAACAGACGGGGTTATTACCGTCCAGTGATGGAACAGAAAGATCATAAGGGCGGCGACGCCCATGATCACGCCCCGATATTTATTTATCTCACCGACGACGGTCAGTTTTTCCGCCGCCTGCTCTTTTTTCTTTTTCGACATTTTCTCACTTCCTTTTTCAAATGATATTATACCACAAAAGCAAATGCGACAGCATTTGAGAGCGGTGATAACCGCGCGCGGGCGAAGAGCCCGCCTTTTGGCCGTCAATAATTGCGCCGGCAATTATTATACCATCGGCCCGGCGCTCTTGACAAGACAAATATCTTCTGCTAAAATAATCGAAGATGCGAAGACGAAGACGGCTTCGCCGGAACAAGCACGTAAAGAGAGAGCCCCCGCGGCTGGGAGGGGCTTCGTGGTCCGGCGCGGCATTTCACTTCCGAGCACGCCGGGGGAACAAGAGTAGTCCGGCGCGGGCAGCCCGTTACAGCGGTAAAGAGAGCCGGCCTGTCGGTCGGAACTCGGGTGGTACCGCGGAGCATTTAGCCCCGTCCCGTTGCGGACGGGGTTTTTTTGACCTTGCGAAATTATTTTTTTACGATACAGGAGACAGTGATGAAGGAAATTCTTGAAAAGATCCGCGCGGAGGCGGCGGAAGCGCTCTCACAGGCGAGCGTCGACCTCGAAGCGTTCAGGATCAAGTACCTGGGCAAGAAGGGAGAACTGACCGCCGTGCTTCGCGGAATGGGAAACCTCTCTCCCGAGGAAAGGCCGGTCATCGGTCAGTTTGCCAACAAGGTAAGAGCCGAGATCGAGCAAATGCTGCAGAAGAAAAAAGAGGAGGCCGAGGCGGCGGCGTTCGGCGTATCGCCCGACTTCGACTATACTTTGCCCGGTTTCGATCCCAAGAGCGGAGGACTTCACCCGATCACGCAGATGTGCTACGACCTCAACGACGCTTTCCGTTCAATGGGCTTCGAGATATTCGGCGGCCCCGAGATAACGAGCGAATACTACGCTTTCGACAACCTCAACTTCCCTCCGAACCATCCCGCAAGGGAGAGCATGGATACCTACTGGATCGAGGGTCACGACACGGGGAGCGCTTCCGATAAGCTCTGCCTGCGTCCTCACCTGACGGGCGACAGCGTTCGCTATATGCAGACCCACAAACCGCCCTACCGCTTCGTCTATCCGGGCAGGGTCTACAGGAACGAGACGACGGATAGCCACCACGAGCGCGCATTCTTCCAGTATGAGGCGCTGGTCGTCGATAAAGAATTCACTTTCACCGCCGGAAAGGTCATGATAAAGTCGATCCTTTCAAAGGTGTTCGGCAAAGACGTTCCGGTCAGAATGAGAGCGGGCTTCTTTCCCTTCGTCGAGCCCGGTTTCGAGATAGACATGGGATGCCAGATCTGCGGCGGAAAGGGCTGCAGCGTCTGCAAGCACGTGGGCTGGATCGAGATAATGCCCGGCGGCACCCCGCATCCGAACGTGCTACGCGCGGCGGGGCTCGATCCCGACGAGTACACCGGTTTTTACGTTAACGTCGGTCTCGACCGTCTCGTCATGATGCGCTACGGCATCGACGACGTCAGACTGTTCCACAGCACCGACCTCAAATTCCTGAAACAGTTCTGCTGAGAGGAGGATGAAACGATGAAGCTTTCACTCAACTGGATAAAAGATTTCGTCGATCTCCCCGCTGAGCTCGACCTGAAGCGCCTCGCCTACGATCTCACCATGTCAACCGTCGAGGTCGAGGACATGGAGGAACTCGCGCGCCGCTACGACGGCATAATCGTCGGCGTGATAGAAGAAGTCCTCCCGCATCCGAACGCCGACAAGCTCCGTATCTGCCGAGTGGATATCGGCGGCGAAATAAAGGATATCGTCTGCGGAGGAAGCAACCTCGAGGCCGGGATGAAGGTCGTCGTCGCGACCCCGGGCGCTTTCGTGCGCTGGCACGGGGAAGGCGAACCCGTCGAGATAAAGAACGCGAAGCTCCGGGGCGTGGAGTCCTTCGGCATGATCTGCGCGTCGGTCGAGGTCGGCATGGACGGACTGTTCCCGGCGGCGGAGGAGCACGAGATAATGGATCTCTCCTCCTTTGACGCTGCCGCGGGCACTCCTCTCGCGGAGGCTCTCGGACTTGACGACTATATCCTTGAGATAGACAACAAATCGATGACCAACCGCCCCGACCTCTGGGGCCACTACGGCATAGCGCGCGAACTTGCGGCTCTCTACGATCTGCCCCTGAAGCCGATCCCCGCCTACGTACCCGAGACGGAGACTCCCTTCGATATCCGTATACTTGACACGGAGCGCTGCCCGAGATATATCGGTAGCAGGATCGAAGGGCTGTGCGTCAAGGACGCCCCGTTCGAGATGAGGAGCCGCCTCTGGAAGGTGGGGCTCCGCCCGATCAACGCCCTCGTCGACGTGACGAACTACGTAATGCTCGCGGTCGGTCAGCCGACTCACGTTTTCGACGCGGATATGATAAAGGGTCACATCGAGGTCAGAAGGGCGAAGGACGGAGAAACTCTCGGGCTCCTCAACGATAAGGAACTGAAGCTCACCGCCGACGACCTCGTCATCGCAGACGCGGAAGAAGCCGTCGCGCTCGCGGGAGTCATGGGAGGAGCCAAGGACTCCGTGCTTCCCGACACGAAGGACGTGATCCTCGAGGTCGCGAACTTCGACGCCAGGGGGGTCCGCCGCACGGCGATCCGATACGACAACAGAACGGAATCCTCGGCGAGATACGAGAAAGCGATAGATCCCGAAAGATGCGATCAGGCGCTTTCCCTCGCGATGAAAATATTCAAAGAGCTTTACCCCGACATGAAGGTCACGGCGTTCACGGACTGCTATCGTGAGCATCTTGAGAGAAAAGAGATAGACGTTCCGCTCGAATGGCTCGACCGCCGTCTCGGCATGAGGATCCCGAAAGAAATCGTCGAGCGCAAGCTCGGGACTATGGGCTTCGAGGTCACGTACACTGACGACGAGATGCACGTAGTCGTTCCGACCTGGCGTTCCACGGGCGACGTCGGCATAAAAGCCGACATCATGGAAGAGGTCGCCCGTATGTACGGCTACGACAACTTCGAGGCGACGACGATCACCGCTTCCTTCGAGGGAGCGATCAACCAGCTGGACGAGGATCTCGTGAGAAAAATCAAGGAATACCTCGCCTTCAGATGCGATATGCAGGAGATATTCACCTATCCGTGGATGAGCGAAGAGTTTGTAGACGCGACGCTCCCGTCAACCGACGGCGTGCTCGCGCTCTCGACCCCTCCGTCTCCGGAGGAAAAGTACCTGCGCTCGTCCATGATCCCGAATATCTGCCGCGCCATAGTGAAGAACGAACACAACTACGATTCCTTCGGCATCTTCGAGGAGGCGAAGGTCTTCATCGACCGCGACTACACTTCGGTCTATCCGAACGAGGAACTCCCGCGTCAGGAAAGGCGTCTCGGATTCGCCGTCGCCGGAAGTCCGGAGAAAGCCGAAGAGCTGTTCAGACAGGCGAAGGGTATTATCGGTTCGATGCCGAGATACACTCACCAGGAACCCCTCACCTTCGAGCGCATCGAGAAGCCGTACTGGTCCGACGACGCCGCGTGGCTGAATATTTGCCTCGGCGGGAAGAAGATCGGCGACCTCGGGCTGATCTCGAGAAAAGCGGCGCAGGGATGCGGCATCAAGGTGCTGACCGCGGCTCTCGCGGAGATCGATCTCGGCTCTCTCGTCCCCTTCAGATCGAGGACGAATCGGTTTGAGCATATCCCCGAATTCCCGGAGAACACCTTCGACATCTCGTTCCTCGTCGACGGCTCCGTCAAATGGGATGAGATGAAGTCGGCGATCCTCGGCAAGAAGGCGGAGGGATCGCTCCTGAAGGACGTTCTCTTCGTCGACGAATACAGGGGACGTCAGATACCGGACGGAAAGAAGTCCGTCACGGTCAGACTCGTCATAGGATCGAACGAAAAAACTCTGACAGGCGCCGAGATCGAGAGCGTCGCGGATTCCGTGATGCGCAAGATCACTCACGTGATGGGCGCAGAGGTCAGATCGAAATAAGGAGACGGGAAAATGAAAAAATCTTATAAGATGAACATAGCGGGCTGCGAACGCGCTCTTCCCCTCTGCCCGCTGAACGACGAACTGTACATAGGCGCGTTCGTGATCTTCGGCGATCCCGAACTCACCACCGCCGCGGCGAAAGCGCTTATCGAGCGCGCTCCCGAGCACGACTACATCATCACCGCCGATGCGAAGGGCATCCCGCTCGCTCACGAGATGGCGCGGCTGCTCGGCAACAAGAAGTATTTCATCGCCAGAAAGAAAGCGAAGCTCTATATGCAGGAGGTCTTCGAGGTCGACGTCCGCTCGATAACGACCGACGGCGATCAGAAACTCTACCTCGATAAGGCTGACGCGGACGAAATGAAGGGCAAGAGGATCCTGATCGTCGACGACGTCATATCGACCGGAAAGAGCCTCGCCGCTCTCGAGCATCTCGTCAAAGAGGCGGGCGGTAATATCGTCGGCAAAATGGCGATCCTCGCCGAGGGCGACGCGCAGAAGCGCGACGATCTGATCTATCTCGAACCGCTTCCGATCTTTGACAAAGACGGAAACCCCATTTGTTGAATAACAAAAATCCGTCCCGGTCGGGTTTACCGATCGGGACGGTCTCTTTTTTTATTCTCCGAATTTGTCGTTCAGAGAAAGGTCCTTGACGAACGTGTATTTGACCTTCACAAGCGTCGATTCATCGCCGGTCACGAGGTCTCTGATCCCTGTCTTGAGTTCGAAAATGATCGACTGACCGTCGCCGAGTCCGTGATACTCTTCTCTCGCTGCCTCAAATTCGTCTTCATCGAAGAACATCTCGTACCTGTCGGTGTCAAGGTGCATTTGTTCGCCTATCACGACTCTCGTCACGTTCTTCTCCGTCACCGTGGAGTAGCCGCCGAGTTTCACTTCGATGCGCCCTCTCGTTATACCGCAGTACTCTTCTATATTGTCAACGTAAAGCTGGACCTGTCGGTCTCCCTCGAACCAGTCCGGGATCACCCATGCGTCGTGCGTGTCGACGATCTCCGTATTTCCGACGGCGCCGGGGGCGATCTTCGTTTTGTCGGCGGGATAGTCCGAGCCGAAAGCGGACGACGAATAGTATCCGTCGAGCCAGTCGATCCTCGCCTTCAGCCAGTTCTCGACGTATTCGACGTTTTCAAGACATGAATTACAGCGAAGGGTCGCCTCCGGCTCCTGCCCGAGCGCCGTGTTCAGAACGTCCCAGACCTCAAAGTTTTTCTCAAGATCTCCGATCCTCGATTTGACGAGGGCGATCTCCGACGCGGCGGTATCTTTCAGGGTATCCTTTATCTGTTCCCATCTTTCCGCGGCCATCTGACGGAACCAGTCGTTCGACAGAAACGCCGCGAGCCACGTATTCCTTACGCCCTTGTACTTGCCCGACGTCGAAATGATATGACCGACGGCGAGCCCCGACGTCGAAGTCTGCTCGGACGAGTTTCCGAACGCGAGGTTCAGATCCCATACGGGACCGAAATAGAGATTGCCCTGAGGCTCCTTGAAATACATGAAGAACGACGACCAGTCGACGTCGTTGTTCCTGTAGACCTCGTTGATAAGGTAAATATCCACGGCGGACGCGAGATCGACGTACCGTTCGACTTTCTCGCGGTCGCCCTCCAGCACGGCGTTGTAGACCGTCTCGAGGTGGCACTTCATCGCTATGACCTGATCCGTATCGCCGAAGTCGCTCTGCACAGAGTATTTGATGCCGGAAGAAGAGAACATATCGACGTTATAGTCTCCGGTCGCCCACGAGTCGTACTCGATGAGGAATCCTATATCCGCCTTCGTTCCCTCCTTGATGTCGACTCTGCCCTTCCCGACCTCAACGTGTTCCGACAAAAGATATACGCCTCTGTATTCGCCGTTCAGATACACGTGAACGAGTTCTCCGTACGGCGTCCATTCGATGCCGTCGAGCGCCCCCGCCAGTTTGAAACCGAGATAATTCCTGATAAGGCTCTTGTCCGAGTGGCAGGGGATGAGCGTCCAGTCCTTCGCCTTCGTCCCGCTCCCCGTTTCGTCGATCAGGCAGACCTTTTCGGGTAACTTCAGCTTGTAAGGCTTTTTCTCAAGACCCCAGCTCGCCTGCCCTCTTCCGCGGATGGAGATCTTGTCGTAAGAGATATCCCGCCCGTCGGGGGCGGTCAGCGAAAACGACGCGCTGATATAGACTTCTTTCGATTCGACGTCGCGTCCGGTCTCCGTTTCAAGGCGAACCGTACCGAGCAGTTCTTCATACGGATCCTCCGCCGCGATCATATCGGAAAAACGCTTGAAGAAGGTCGCCGCTTCCGCGCGGGTGGCGGTATCGTCGGGCAGAAAACGCCCCGAGGCGTCGCCTTTCAAGAGACCCGTGGTCCTCATCATCTCGAGGTCCTCCGCGTACCACGCGTCTGCGGGCACGTCGGGGAAACTCCCCGCGGCGTCCGGGTCATCCGTGACGCGGCAGCCCTCGATCCGGATATAGCGGGCGGCCATCGCCGCCATTTCGGAGCGGAGTATCCGGGCGTCAGGCAAAAACGTGCCGTCGGGATAACCCGTCACGACCCCTTTGTCCGCCGCCCACATAACGTACGGATAGAACCAGTCCGTTTCGGCGACGTCGGAAAAAGACGCCGTCCCGGCAGCGTCGCCGTCGCCGGACAGCCGCTTCAGAACGGTCACGAATTCGGCGCGGGTCACGTTTCCTTCGGGATCGAATATCCCGCCGCCTTTTCCCGTCATTATACCGCGCTCACAAACCGCCTCGACGTATTCCGCGTACCAAGCGTCGGGGTCGACGTCGGTAAAGGACGCCGCCGCGCCGTCGCCGAGGACGGCGGGCGCCGCAGACAGCATAAAAAACGCCGCCAAAAGCACAGATACTATCTTCTTTGCCATTTTTGTTCCCTCCGGAATTTGAAAATTGCTCTATCTGCCCGTTCCGCGGCGTCAGTATTTATTTGTATTTTACTTGTTTGATACGATCTTCGCGTACGCTCTCGGATACCGGTCCGGGGTCGGCGCGGCTTTTTCGTAGATGAAAAACGTCCGCGCGTCTCCCGACGGGAGAGTATAAGCGATCTTTTCCGGCCCCGTAAGACCGAGCTTTCCGGCAATCGACGCGGCGCTCTCTTCTTCGTCCTCGCGCCCCTTGTACGCCGTAACGTACCCGCCCGTCTTAACGAACGGAGCCGTCAGTTCAAGAACGACCGGGAGAGGCGCGACGGCGCGCGCGACGGTGAGACCGTACTTTTCACGGAAACCGCCTCCCGGACGCGCAAGCTCCTCCGCGCGGCCCGAGACGGCGTCGATCCCGGAGATCCCGAGCGACCCCGCAGTCTCCGTGAGAAACCTGATCTTCTTTGCCGTCGAGTCGATCGCGGTGACCGACAGGGCGACCCCGCACGACGCCGCGAACGCGGCGATAGGCAGAGTCGGGAAACCCGCTCCGCAGCCGACGTCGGCTATCCGGGCGCCGTCTTTTATCGCTCCCCTCTTTTCAAGGAAGAGATACGGTATAAGGGAATCAAGGATATGGCGTTCCGCGACGCCGCGCGGGTCGAGTATCGCGGTAAGATTCGCCTTTTCGGATCCCTCGATGAGTTTTTCGTAAATACCGTAAACCGTTTCAAGAAATTCGGGACGGGTCAGCCGTCCGTCGTCCTTTGCGATCTCCGAAGAACCGACGGCGGTGAGGTACGCCGCCGCAAACTCTTCAAAACAGACCGCCGTCTCAATCCTCATCGCCTTGTCCTCCGTTTTTGAAAGACGCGAGCCAGATCATGAGAACGGAGATATCGGCGGGGTTGACCCCCGATATCCGCGACGCCTGACCGACCGTCGCAGGGCGGACCTTGTTCAGATTCTGCGCCGCTTCGATCCTGAGCCCTCTTATGGAGAGATAGTCGACGCCGCCCGGCAGCTTCATATTCTCCGCCTTGCGCTGACGGTTCGCCTCGTCGGTCTGCCTTTTTATGTATCCCTCGTATTTGATCTCCGTCTCGATGCGGTCGCGCATCTCACGCGGGAGTTTTCCGCTTTCGGGGTCGAGCGACGCGACGTCCTCGAACGTGACGTCCGGCCTCTTTATGAGTTCCTCGGCGTTGACACCCGACGACACGGGAGTCGACCCGAGCCCCTCGAGGAACGGATTGACCGCGCCGGGACCGAAGTTCACGTGGCGGAGTCTTTCCCGCTCTTTCGCGATCTTTTCCCGGTCGGCGAGCGTTCTCTCATACCGTTCGTCGCCGATCAGACCGCCGCGGCGGCCGAACTCAAGGAGTCTGTCGCGCGCGTTGTCCTGCCTCAGAAGGAGGCGGAACTCGCTCCGGCTCGTCATGATGCGGTAAGGCTCGGTTATGCCCTTCGTCACGATATCGTCGATCATCGTGCCGATATACGACGAAGAGCGGGGAAGAACTATCTGTTCTTCGCCTCTCACGGACAGAGACGCGTTGATACCGGCGAGAAGTCCCTGCGCCGCCGCCTCCTCGTAGCCCGAGGTACCGTTGAACTGTCCCGCGCCGTAAAGGCCGCGCACCGATTTGACTTCGAGCGTCGGGAGCAGCGCCGAGGGGTCGCAAAGATCGTACTCTATCGCGTACGCGAAGCGCATGATCTCGGCTTCCTCGAATCCCCTGATCGATCGGAGCATTTTATACTGCACGTCTGCGGGGAGCGACGAGGAGAAACCCTGAAGATAGATCTCGTCGGTGTCGAGTCCCATAGGCTCGACGAAAAGCTGATGACGTATCCTGTCGGGGAACCGTCTCACCTTGTCCTCTATCGACGGACAGTATCTCGGACCCGTCCCGTGGATCGCGCCGGAGAAAAGAGGCGAGCGGTCAATGTTTTCGTTTATTATCCTGTGTGTGTTTTCGTTCGTGTACGCGATGTGGCAGACGGTCTGCTTTATGCCGTTCAACGCCGCGCTGTCGGTGTAATACGAAAACGGAGTGATATACTCTTCGCCCTCCTGCACGTCGAGCGCGGAGAAGTCGATCGAACGGCGGTGGATCCTCGGGGGAGTCCCAGTTTTGAACCGGAGGATCGGAAGTCCGGCGTCACGCAGAGACGAAGTGAGTTTCAGAGCCGCGTTCGAGTTGTCCGGACCCTGCTCGCGGCGCACGTCTCCTATATGAGTCAGCCCGCCGAGATACGTCCCGGTCGAGATGATAACGCACCTCGCGGAATATTCGCCGCCCGGTTCCGCGGCGACGCCGGCGACCCGAACTTCTCCCGCCGCCTCCTCGGTCAGAAGCGCGGTGACCTCCGCCTGAATAAGGTGAAGGTTCGGCTCTGCCTCGAGCGTTTTTTTCATAAGGGAGGAATAATACCGTCTGTCCGTCTGCACCCTCTTCGAGCGCACGGCGGCCCCCTTGCTCGTGTTCAGCGTCCGCGACTGGATCGTCGCGCGGTCGGCGCATCTTCCCATCTCGCCTCCGAGCGCGTCTATCTCAAAAACAAGGTGCCCTTTCCCCGACCCGCCGACTGAGGGATTGCACGGCATATTCGCCACGGCGTCGAGAGAAAGGGTGAAAAGGGCGCACTTCATACCGGTGCGCGCCGCGGCAAGAGCCGCCTCGCACCCGGCGTGACCGGCTCCCACCACTATTACGTCGTAATCATTCGTCATATCAGAATACCCGATCGTTTTCCTCGGTGCGCTCCGCTCTCGTCTTGTGGAACGGACGCATCGCAAGGCGCACGAAAAGGTGCGGGAAAACGGCAAAGATCAGATTTGCGTACAGGCCCGGAAGGGCGAAGTCGAGGAGCGCCTGAAGCGGAGTCGCTCCGTGGACCGTGAAAAGCGCGAGAAGAAACGATACGAAAAAGCGCAGAACGCACGTCACGGCGGTAAAGAGCGCCGCGACGGGGATCGAATCGCGAAATCTGTACGTAGTCAGCAGACCGCAGAAGATCCCGACGGGAACGTACAAAAGCGGCAGAAGCATGACGGTCACGCCGCCGAGCGCGTCGATCACGAACGCGCTGATAAGGCCTACGACCGCGCCCCACTTTTCCTTTTCCGACATGGCGACGGCCACGACGAGAGGAAGGAGAAGATCGGGAACGGCGCCGAACGGACGCAAACGCGACAAAAGCGTCGTCTGCGTTATCGAAAATAAGACGATGAAGACTGCTATGATAACGCCTTTGGCGATCGCCTGTCCGTCGATCGAAAATGACAGCCGCCACGAGTTGAACTTTCCGAGAAGGCGCGACACGAAAGTAGTATCGTTCTCGGAGCCGATCGCGTTACGGCTCTTCCGCGTATACTTCATATTTCGTTACCACCATGACCTTGGAAACCTGATCGAGCGTCGAAGCGGGGCGTACCGTCGCCGTGATGCTCCTGGTCAGATCGTCCGTTTTGACGGTCTCGACGTATCCGATGACGAGAGAGCGAGGGTAGACGCTTCCGTATCCGCTCGTGAGGATACGGTCGCCGACCTTGATATCGGCGTCCTCGTCGAGATAAGACATTTTGAGGATCCCCTCGAGGGAAAGATCGTATTCCGCCTCGACGACTCCGATCGCGCCGGAGCGTTCGACGTACGCGCCGACGGAAGACGACGCCTCCATCACGGAAACGGCCTTCGACCACGTCGGCCCTACCTCGGCGATATATCCGAGTATCCCGTCGCCGCTGACGACGGGCATACCGCGCTGTATTCCGCTGAGTTTTCCGGCGTCGAGCATAAACACGTTCGAGTAATTCGCGCTGCCGCGCCCCGAAATGACCGCAGGAACAAGCTTATAGTCGTGATGGAGCATCTTGAGTTCGAGGAAATCGGACATCCAGTCGTATTTTTCCTTTATCTCACGCGCTCCCGCGACCTCTTCGCGGAGAGACGCTATTTCCTTCTTGAGCCGCACGTTCTCCTCTTTCAGACGGTCGAACGCAGTGAAATACGAGGTAAAGCCCTCGATCGCGCCCGCCGCTTTGTCGGAGAGCTTCTGAACGGGCATAAGAACGGTATTCACCGCGGAGCGAAGGACGGGGGTGAGCCCCATCGAGCACAGAACGGTCGGAACGATCACCGCGATGAGCGTGAGCACCGCGACGATATAGAAGAACTTTGATTTGAAGAATCCGCTCATCGGCGGCGTCACCTCCTTTCGGAATTATAAGAACTCAAATTACCTGCCGCGGAAGTTGACGACGCCGGAGAGTTCTCCGACGCTCTCGATCACGCGGCCGATACCGATCGCAACGCAGTCGAGCGGGTTCTTCGCCACGACCGTGCGTATCCCGGTGATCCTGCTGACGAGCAGGTCGAGGCCCGGAAGCAGCGCGCCGCCGCCGGACAGAACGATACCGGAATCGTAAATATCGGAGGAGAGTTCGGGCGGAGTGTTTTCGAGCGTCACCCTGATACTCTCGATTATGCTTCTTATTTCGTCGGCCATCGACTCTCTGATCTCCGCCGACGTCACGTTGATGATCGCGGGCAGACCGTTCATGAGGTTTCTGCCCCTGACCTCCATCGTACCCTTGTCGAACGACGGATGGACCGATCCGATCCTCTTTTTGAGCGCCTCGGCGGTCACGTCGCCTATGAGCACGTTGTACTTTCTTTTGATATACGACGAGATCGCTTCGTCGAGTTCGTCGCCCGCCGTGCGGAGCGACGTCGACAGAACGATACCGCCGAGAGAGAGAACGGCGACTTCGGTCGTACCGCCTCCGATGTCGACGATCATCGAGCCCCTCGCGTCCTCGACGCGCAGACCGCTCCCGATAGCCGCGGCGACCGGTTCCTCGATCAGAGCGACGGACTGAGCGCCCGCCTCGAGCGTCACGTCCTCGACGGCTCTTTTCTCAACTTCCGTGACCCCGTAAGGGATGCAGATAATGACCTTCGGGCGGCTCATGAGCGTGTTCCCGGAGACCTTCTTGAAAAAATGGCGGTGCATCGCCGCGGTCGCGTCGAATTCCGCGATGACCCCGTTCTTGAGCGGGCGGAGCGCGCTGATCGATCCGGGCGTTTTTCCGAGCATCAGCTTGGCTTCGCTCCCGACGGCGACGACGTGGCGTCCTCTCTGGTCGATCGCAACGACGGAGGGTTCGCGCAGAACGATACCGCGCCCCTTCAGATATACGATCGTATTGGCTGTGCCGAGATCTATTCCTATACTCTTCATACCGTAAAAACCTTTCCCTGAATTATATCGGATCGTGGCCGAGTCCCGCGAGCATACGCCGCAGTTCGAACACGGAAATACCCACTATATTGGCGTAGTCGCCGCTAACCGACTCGACGAACAGCGACGCTTTCCCCTGGATCGCGTACGCCCCCGCTTTGCCGAACGGCTCGCCCGACTCAACGTACGAGGCGATCTCGCGCTCGGTGAGTTCCTTGAATCTGACGTGCGTCGTAACGGACGAAACGAGCGTCCGCTCCCCGTCCGTCGCGCATATCCCGCCGACGACGGTGTGATCGGTGCCCGACAGTTCGCGCAGCATCCGCGCGGCGTCCGCGGCGTCCGCCGGTTTGCCGAAAATGCGTTCTCCGTCAGGCGACACGACGGTGTCCGCCGCCACGATCACCGGACGGCTCCCCTCTTTATATATCAGGTCCGCCGCCGCTCTCAGTTTGACGAGCGCGCACTCGCGCGTGTACCACTCGGGGAACGGAAACCCGGACTCGCCCGAATAACGCGATACGTCGGGCGTCTCGTCGATATCCATTCTGAAGACCGTGTGAGGGATTCCCGCCGCCTCGAGCAGTTCGCGGCGGCGCGGCGACGCGGACGCGAGAATGATCTTTTCCATATCAGACCTTCCCCGTCGAGCCGAATCCGCCCGCACCCCTTTCGGTGTCGGAAAGTTCGTCGACGACGGCGACCTCCGCGCGGACGAACGGGACGACGACGAGCTGGGCGATCCTCTCGCCCGGCGGGATCGTGTAGTCCTCCGCAGAGTTGTTCAGGACCGAAACGATCAGCTCTCCGCGGTAATCGGGATCGACGACGCCGACTCCGTTCGCCAGAGATATGCCGTGCTTTGTCGCGAGACCGGACCGCGCGAAGATCAGAAGCGCGGCGTCGCGCCTTTCGCACTCCGCGGCGATCCCGGTCGGGATCTTCGCGATCCCGTGAGCGGGCACGGTGACGGGTTCCGCCGAGGCGCAGGCGAGATCGAGTCCCGCCGAGCCTTCCGTCGCGTATGCCGGAACGCTCGCTCCGTCTCTCAAAATCTTTATTTTCAGTTTGTCAGCCATTGGTCTCTCCGAATTCAAAATCTTCTTATCGCGCCGGGATCGGCCGGCGCCTCGCCGTTCTCGTAAGCGGCGATCACGCGGTCGACCTGCTGCGGCGTTTCCGTCGTGAAAAGGAATACCGTGTGGGTAAGGTTCGCTTTTTTCACCGTATCCGGTCTGTCCGCGCACCACGTCGGGTTCGCGTTGAATATCAGCGTGCGGCACCCGGGGATCGGGACCGCGGGCATCTTCGCACCCTTTCTGTCGGTAAGAAAAACGGGAGCCGTCTCTTTCATCAGGCACATCTTCCCGCCGCACCTGTCCGTGAGGATGCACCTCTCGGTCATCATGAGCGGAAATCTGCCGTAAACGACCGCCCCGACGGGGCGGGTCAGATGAGAGAGCGCCGCCGCCGACAGTTCGACGGACGCGGTGACTCTGTCCGCGCCGAGGGAGCAGATCTGCTCAGCCGCGGCGGAGGACGTGACGTTGAACCTCTGCGTCGCGGTGACGTCGAATCCCGACGATTTCGCCGCGTCGAGCTGCGACAGCGTATTTGCGGAAACGTATTTGATCCCCGCCTCACGCGCTGATCCGAGCGCCTTTTCCGTTTCTTCGTCCGAAAGCGACACGGGCGGAAGGTAAAGCCCGAGTTTTTCGGACGGGATGCGCTTTTCGTCTTTTGCCCCGAACAGTTCTTCCCCGGGCAGATACAGTATATCGAAATACCGCGCCGCCTCCTCCGTCGCCTGCTCCGCGCGGAGCATAACGGCAACCCTTTTGAAGGCGGGCCTCGTTATCTCTTTCTTCGGAAACTCCGGTCCGTTCGCGGAAGGAGCCGCCGCTTTGTGAGCGGCGATCAGTGCGTCCGTGCCCGACCGTCTCAGCTCGTTCAGCTGCGCTCTGGTGAGCCACAGCGACGGGTCGAGTTCGACCGTGATATCGTCGGGCTCGAGCAAAAACGGAGTCGAACCGGTTTTGCACAGGCACGACCTCACGCCGTCCGCGTCGAGCGGAAGCGTGACGGCTTCGTCCGGGCAGGGTCCCGCGACGGTGACCGTTATCTCCCCGTCGGTGAGAGTCAGCGCCGTCGGCGAACCGCGTTTTATGACCGCCCGCGCGGTGATCCTGACTTTTCTGTCGGGCGCCGCTCCGTCTTTTCGCGGCGCGGTGCGGTCTCCCTCTCCCTCGGGGCGTACCCCGGTCATCTTCCTGCGGTTCCCGGTGAAGTACCCGTCGGTGAAGCCGGAACGGGAGAATAGATTTTCGAGAAACTCCGTCTCCTCCGCAGTCGCGGCGCGCCTTTCGTCGAGAAGGCGTCTGTACGTCGCCGTGACTCCCCTGACGTAGTCGGCTCCCTTCTGTCTTCCCTCGATCTTGAGCGAGGCGACGCCGGAACCGATTATCTCCGGTATATGGGATGCGAGCGACATATCCTTCAGGCTCAGCGGATGGCGGCAGGGGTCGGCGTCGATCGCGCCGTTTCTTCCCTCGACGGTATAGACCATCCTGCACGGCTGGGCGCACTCCCCTCTGTTCGGGGATCTGCCTCCCATAGCGTAGCTCATCAGGCACTGGCCTGAGAACGAAACGCAATGCGCTCCGTGGATGAAGATCTCGATATCGAGCGGTGAGGAGCGGACGAGTTTTTTTATCTGCTCTTCCGTCAGTTCCCTCGGAGCGACCATGCGCGTGAAGCCCATCCTGCTGAGCACTTCCGCGTCGCGCGCGGTCGAGCACGTCATCTGCGTGCTCGCGTGGAGCGGAACGCCCGGAACCCGCTCGCGGAGCATCGCGGCGACCCCCGGGTCGGCGACGATGAAACCGTCCGCCCGTCTGATCCCGTCAAGGGAGCAGATCGCCTCGAGTTCTTCCCTCTCGCGGTCGAAAACGCGGGTGTTGAGGGTGACGTAAAGCTTCACTCCGTAGATCCTGCAAAGGGTGACAGCGTCCGAGAGTTCCCGGGGCGAGAAGTTGCGCGCCCTCATTCTGTTTGAAAAGACGGACAGTCCGAGATAAACGGCGTCCGCTCCCGCCTCAACGGCTGCGGCGAGCGCCTCGGGCGAGCCCGCGGGAGCGAGCAGCTCGGGAAGGGTCGCGCGCCCCCTTCTCTTGTCGGTGATATTCAAAGGGTATAGCTCAGTCTTTCTTCTCGCCGCGTCCCTTGAGCATGGACTCGATCATCTTGAGTTTGTCCTCTCTGCTCTCGGTCTTCTCTTCTTTTTTCGGCTCCTCGGCGGGAGCGGCGGTCTCTTCGATCTTTATCTGATCCTCCGCCTTCTTCTTTCCGCCCTTCGCTCCTTCGAGCGCAGCCTTGAGTTCGGCGTTCTCGGCTCTGGCTTTTCTGAGATTGACGTCGTAAAGGGAGATCTGCGCCTCGAGGTTCCTGACTCTCTTTTCGGCGGTCAGTTTGTCGGAGCAGAAGTCGAGCGCGCAGAGCAGAGCCGCGTCCAGGCGCGTCCTGTTTTTGCTCGACTGCAAAAGAGAATTCATGGTGTCGTTGACTCGTCTCACGACGCTCTCGACGAACGACTCGGTCTCGTCGGTGACGAGCGACATTTTGAGACCCGCGATCTCAATGTCGATCCTTCTTTTTTCGTCCATTTCGATTTCCATCCCTTCTTTTTTTGGTTGAAAAACGGAAGTTTTTTATGTATAATGGTCTTCGGGGAAGATGAAAACATCATTCTCCAATGGTATATTATAATACAAAATACTCTTAAAATAAATAGATTTTTGAAAATAAGGGTTTCAGAGGGCGAGCGAAGATGGGAAACAAAGACGAAAAAAAGAGAAGGATCGTGAACGCGATCGCCGCCGCTGCGGCGTTTTTCGCCGTCTTCGCTCTGTCGCGTCTTCTCAGCGCGGCGGCATACGCACTTCTCGTAACGGACGGGTCTCACCTGCCCGCGGGCGTGAACGCCGCGATCTGGGCGGTGTCGCTCGGAGCCGGCTGCGCTCTCGCTCTCGCCGTCGTCCGACCGCGCCGCGAGGCTGAGAACGTTATTCCCGAAGAGGTTCGCAAACCGCTGCGCGCCGGCGCCGTCTATCTCGTCCCCGCCGCGCTCTTCCTGCTCCTCGCCGTCAATATCACGATATCCCTTACGGGGCTCGGCAGCGCGGAAGTCCCGTCGTATTCGACGCGGGAATTCATTATCCGCGCGATACTCGGCTGTACCGTTTATCCGATCCTTGAGGAAACGTTTTTCAGAGGCGTTCTTCTCGGCGCGCTGCGCGAGCGGGACGATCCGTTTCTTTTGCGTCTCGCCGCCGTAGCGGCGACTGCCGCGGCGTTCGCCGCAGTTCACCCGGACGGAGGGTTCGTCTTCACGTTCATCGCAGGAGTCATTCTCGCCGCGATCGCTCCGTACGGAACGTCTGAAGGCAGGCGGTCGGTGATCCCGGTCGGCGCGATCGCCGCGCACGCCCTGTACAATCTTTCGCTTTACGTTTCGCTCGCATTGACGAAGGCGGGGGCCGAACCCATCGTCCCGCTTTCGGCTATTGCCGGGATCGCCGCGGTCACGGCGGGAATAATGTTGCTCACCGGAGGAAAAAGCCGATGGAAAGAGAAGAAATAATAAGAAAAATTACGGAAAAATACGTCTCCCCGCCCGAGGGCGAGGATGAACGCGACGAATATTTCATGCGCTGCGCACTCGAGCTCGCCTCCGCCGCGGCGGAAGAAGACGAGGTCCCCGTCGGCGCCGTCGTCGTAAGGGACGGCGTGATCGTCGGAGCGGATTACAACGGGCGCGAGAACAAAAAAGACGCGCTTTACCACGCGGAGACCGCCGCCGTTCACCGCGCGTGCGGAGCTCTTCACGGCTGGCGCCTGATCGGGTGCGATATATACGTCACTCTCGAGCCGTGTCCCATGTGCGCAGGCGCGATCCTGAACGCCAGAGTCCCGCGGACGGTCTTCGGAGCGAGAGACCCGAAATACGGGGCGTTCGGCAGCGTCTCGGACCTCGGTTCGCTCCCCGTCGGTCACAGAACGAAGATCAAAGAGGGCGTGCTCGCCGACGAGTCCGCCGCCCTGCTGAAAAAGTTCTTCGCGGGAAAAAGGGAAAACGGCAAATAATTCCATCTTTGCCCGTACGGTGGACAAACAGGCGGGAATATGGTAGAATTATAGGACGCACCCCCCTCGCGGGATCCCCGAAAGAAGGTCGTCTCTTGAAACTTAAGATCAAACTGATATCTCTTCTTCTTGCCGCAGTCTTTACTGCGGCTGTCGTCATGTCAACTCCCGTGTCGGCGGCGACGGTCGAGGAAGAGGTGTTTTCGTTTCTGACGGATGAACTGGGTCTGACCTCCGCCGCCGCGGCTGGGATCATGGCTAATATCATGTGCGAATGCTCGTTCAATCCGAACGCAGGCGACTGGGATACCAACGGTCTGTACTCGTACGGCCTCTTCATGTGGAACGGGCCGAGATACGAGCGGCTCAAAAAGTGGTGCGGGGAAAACAAGCTCGATTACACGACGGTCAACGGGCAGATGAATTATCTCAGACACGAGCTCGAGGGGTCGGAGTGCGAGACGCTCGCCGCCATGCGCGCGATACCCGACACGTTCGAGGGGTGCGTCGACGCGACCGTCCTTTTCGCCGAACTGTTCGAGCGGTGCGCCTCATTTTCGTACGGGCTTCGCGTTTATTACGCGGTAAACACGTTCTGGCCGTCGTACGGCACGTGCGCGCCGTCCGAAAAACGCGGTATCTACGGGGTCTACTGCAATTACCCCGTGACCGTCAAGACGGGCGACTCGTACACCCTCAAGGGCGCGGTCGTATCGTTCACTTCCCCGCTCACCGAACTCTCCGCAGGGGTCTACGACGCGAACGGCAAGATGCTGACGGGATCTACGGCGTATCCGTCGGAGTACGTTTACGATATCACAAAAATCGACCGCTACGTCGTTTTCGGATCTCTGGCGCCGGGCGTTTACGTTTACAGAATATCCGCTTCCAACTCCGACGGAGCGTATATCGTGGAAGAACACGAATTCACGGTCGGAGACGGAACGACTTCAGGCAAATATCCGCGGATCACGGACGGGTCCGTGCTGTGCGGATTCGGTCCGTACTGTCCCGGCGCGAAATTCACCGATATGCCGCCCGCGGGCGACTGGGCGCACGACGGGATCGACTACGTGCTGTCGCGCGGGCTCTTCCTCGGCACTTCCGCGACGACTTTCGAGCCGGATGCGTCGATGACGCGAGCGATGCTCGTCACGGTCATCTGGCGGCTCGAGGGATCGCCCGAGGCCGACGGCGGATACGGCAGATTCGCCGACGTCGAGCCGGGAAGCTGGTACGAACCGGCCGTGACGTGGGCAGCGTCGGCAGGCGTTACGAACGGAGTCGACGATACTCACTTCGACCCGTACGTCGAAGTGACGCGCGAGGAAGCGGTCACTTTCCTGCAGAGATTCACCGAGGGCAAGGGTTACGACTACTACAACAGAGCGGACCTTTCGTCGTTCTCCGACGTGCTGTCGCTGTCGTACTGGTCGACCGACGCCTTCTCGTGGGCCGTAGCCGAAGGGATAATCTTCGGCTCGGGCTCCGGAGCGCACGCGAAACTCGAACCCGGCGCGTCCGCAACGCGCGCGCAGGTCGCCGCGATGCTTAAACGCTTCGTCGAGAACGTCTACGACGCACAGTGATTTGAAGAAACAATAAATACGACAGGGAGAAAAAACATGAAAACGACTAAAATTCTGGCTCTCCTGCTTGCCGTCGTCACAGTCTTCGGCCTGTGCGCCTGCGCGAAGGACGTGCGCGGCACGATCGGGAACGATGAAGAGGAAGCGCAGCTCGAACCGGGCTCCGCCTCGGGCAAAACGTATACGAACCGGTTTCTCGGCATCGGATGTACCCTGAAAGACGGCTGGACTTTCAGCACCGACGAGCAGATCGCCGAACTCAACGGCAACGCCCAAAAGGTTCTGGGCGACGATTACAAGAAAATGGTGGAAAAAACGGATATCGTCTACGATATGGTCGCCTCTGACGGAAACGGAAATTCGTTCAACGTCAATATAACCAATATGGGATCAGCGTTCAATCTGATCTACAGTGAAGAGGATTTCGCCAGATTGAGTATGGAACAGACGCCCCAGATGATGGCGTCCGCCGGATTCGACGTCACCGACACGGCGATCTCGACGGTGACTTTCGCCGGCGCTCAGCATACGGCCATCGCCATGACGGCGACTTACAACGGAGTGACCGTATTCGAGCGTATCGTCTGCATCAAAAAAGGCAGTTACATGGCGTGCGTCACGTTCGCCGTTCTGGATAAGGCGGATATTGACGGCCTGTGCGGCACCTTCTACGGGCTGTAAGAGGATAAGCAAAACGAAAAAAGCAGGTTCGCGCCTGCTTTTTTTATTCGAGTTTGAATTCGATCTCGTTTATCCCGTCCGCAACCGCTTTGATCCTTCCGGTCTCAACAAATCCCTTCCGGCGGTAAAACCGCGCCGCCCTTTCGTTGTTTTCAAGTATCCACAGAGTCGGAATCCCGCGACATTTTTCGACGGCGAACCGCAAAAGCTCCGTTCCGTATCCCATCCCCTGCTTCTCAGGCAAAACGTAGAGGTCCTCGATCAAATCGCCCGTCACCGACACGATGCCGACCGGTCCGCCGTCGACGAGCATATAAAAACGGCTTCCCGATCTCATTTTCTTCCCGATGTATTCCCGCTGATGCTCCGGTGTGTGCCGTGCGATGAAATCGGGAGCGCAAAAGGAGCGGTGGGACTCCCGCCATGAGGCCGAATGGACCTCCGCCGCGGCGTAAACGTTCGTTTTATCTACTGCAACAATCATATTTCATCCGTAAAAAATATATTGTAATCAGCCGCGGATTTTACTTCTTTCAGTAGATCCTGTTCCGAACCGAAGAAGGAGCGGGCGGTATCTTCCGACGGCGACCAAAAAGCGGGCAAAGCGTCCTTTTCGTACGCGATATACGACCACTCTTCGTCGTCGAATGGAATAAGGCGCTCCGTTCTATAGTAGAAATATCCGCTCTGACTTTTAAAAAAGATCATCCTGCGGTCTTTTTCCCTATTATAGAATACTTTCAGCACCTCGTCCGCATCCGTAAAGCCGGACGGAGATTCGTCATACATTAAGGCAACCGTTTCTTTCCATGACGGTTTGGGCGGGATCTGTGTAGGCTTTTTTCGAAATTTTGCTTTTATTCTTTCAAACATATCAATTATCTGTTTCCAAACATTAATTACGTTTTATTTGTTGAGTTGTCCGTATTTTTTTATAATTCTCTTATCGCGTTTTTCTTCGCGCTCCAGCCCCATCCTGACGAGCCAACGGTACAAAAGGAACAATAAAAACGACAGCAGAATGCCGACGGAACATATGACGCACACTATGATCACGTCTCGCGAATTCGGCGGAGAATACGGCATGACGACGCCGTCTCCTGAGCGTATTTCGCGGGCGTAGATAACTCCGAAGAGACTTCCGACCCAAGTTTTGCGGTATTTTATCACGACCTCCTCTCCCTCGGAGAGCGCGCCTGACGTATGTAAGGATTTCGGGATCGCGTACGCGTTTCCGTCGGAAGCGGTCAAATACGTCTTCTCTCCCAAATGGCCGAAGAAGGGAACGATTACCCCGTGTTCGTAAACTGTTTTTTCAACAGTCGTCGCCGTTTCGGGTAACTTCTCATAAGGCGGGTCGATATAATTTGTAAGCAAAGAAGCGATCGCTGTAACAGACAAAGCGAATATCACGATAGCGGAAACCAGAAAAAACGAATTCCTTTTCCTAATTTCCGACTCGGAAAGTCTCTTCATTCCCGCTGCCTCCCTGCATAATAAATGTCAGCCTGATGATACCTCAGCAGAGCGTTATCCAGTATCTCTGTTCGACCTCGCCGTCGGAGTTTACGAATTCGTTTTCGAGAACGCCGCCGTTTTTGATTATCGTCTTCGCGGAGGCGGTATTGATTTTGTCGCAGGTCATAAGGACCTTGTCGATGCCGAGCTTCCGACACTCGATAAGAGCGAGGCGGACGAGCTCCGTCCCGTATCCTTTTCCCCTCTCTGTCGGGCGTATGCCGTCGCCGATATGACCGCCCTCTTTCAAGAGCTCATCGCTGAGGTAATGGCGTATATTCACCGCGCCGAGAAGACGGTCCCGGTCTTCGTCCAGAAGGAAGAAAACGGAATCGGGAACGCGGCCGCCTTCCGGTTTCTTGAATTCCAGGTGTTCGAGGTAACAGTCGAAATCCCGCGGATCGTTCCTGAATATCGTCCACGGGGAGTCGTTCGTGTGATTGTTCTCAATATCGGCCCGCCACTCGTCGATCATCTCGATGAGGGCGGTTTTGTATTCGGGGGTGAGTTTGATGAGTTTGAGAGGCATGGCTGATCCTTTCGAGCGTCGTTAGGAAGATTATACAGAAAGGGGCGAGGGTTGTCAAGAACGGGGGCGGTATAGTAGGGAGGCATCCCCTGATGCCTCCGGCTTTATTATTCAGTTTACCGCACGTCAAACAAGCTGCTCCTGCGGAGCAAAATAAGGCTTCCCCTTGAGGGTAGCGAAGCGCACGGCCCGGTAGTGAATGACAGTCCGGTGGACTGTCAGAGCCGCTTATGCAATAGGCAGAGACCGCGGAAAGATTGACGCAGAGCGTCAATCTTCGGCAGACAGACGGTAGCAATGAAGTACATTTTTTCTTTATTCTGTCTGCACAGAGCCCCGCGGGCGAGAGTGGCACGGCGAAGCCGTGACGGAAGGAGAAGAAAACACCATTAAGAATTATGATTAGGTAGATGGACAAAGCAGCGGATTGCTATTACTTGAAAATAGAATTCACGTATGCTACAATTACAATAAAATCTGGTATATATTATCTGGAGGTTTTATGTCAGTCAGAGAAAGTTTTGAACTTGAAAAAAATAGTGAGAATGTATATTCCGCTCTAGAAAAAAGTATTGAAAAAAACCCATTGCTTGAAAGAGTTTTTATATTCCTTGAAGACAGTGAGTGGGAACACGCAAATGAATATTGTGAAAGAGTCCTTGATTGTGACCCTAAAAATGCGACCGCATACATAGGGAAACTAATGGCGGAATTGCACGTAAGAAGCAAGGAAGATCTTGCAAAAATTGATTTTCCTTTTGATCAAAACAAAAACTACCTAAAAGCAATACGTTTCGGTAATGATGAAATAATTCAAGAACTCAATGGATATTTGTCTCAAATACATAAAAGGATCGAAGATGCCAAAAATGCTGAAAAGTATAATCAAGCATTACAAGCTATGGATACCGCCAGATCAGAAAAAGCATTTTTAGAATTGGCAGAAGTATTTAATAGTATTAAAGACTTTAAAAACTCGGCAAAACTAGCAAATAAATGTCAGCAAAACGCTGAAATATGTCGCAAGGTTGAAATATATAACTGTGGTATTCTTGAGATGCAAAAGAAAACCATTGAAGGGTATGAAAAAGCCATAAAAGCATTCTCTCAACTTGCTGGTTGGCGCGATACAAACGAAAAGATTGATGTATGTCAGCAAAAAATAAACAACGAGCGTAAAAACCAGAAAAAAGAGAATAATCGACATGGCTTTTTTTCACTACTGAAAACCCAAGAAGACAACAATCCTCGAGTAACAATCACGCCGTATGATGTGTTTTCTAAATATTTGGACTATTTTGTCAAGGCATTAACCCCGCTTCCTCTTTCACTAAATGAAGAAATCATCAGTGCTGAGGTAGCAATTCTGCTATATTCAACGGCAGATAATTTAGCCGGATTATTATCAGTCAATTATCCTGATTTTACAAAAGAGATATATGAAAAAGCAATCAAAGAAATAAAAATCTGTTCGACAGAACAAATACTCATTCGCAAATATACCTATCGCCATATTTTTATTAACCCCAGGCAAGCAAAAGGGTTATGGATGTTCCAATCAGAACGAACAACTAACAGTTTTAAGGCCTGTTATTATCTATTTGGAGATATATTATCTGGTCCACAATGTGTAGAGGATTATGATACATATTACACTACATATTGGCCTTTAACTTTGCGTGGACTTTCAGAAACAATGATAATTGCTAATGGTCTTATGAATCATTTTGGTAAGTATTTAGATTATTCTCGAACAATGTGCAAAATCTTAGAAAACAAAGATGATAAATAATAGACCATAATTCTCACCAAACTGGATATTGAAACGCTTTCGACGAAGTTTCTGCCTTTCAAACATGCTGCTCCTGCGGAGCAGGGGGATTCGTCTCAGGAGCGGCGGAGTCAGTCTTCGCAAAATACGAAGACTGACCGCTCCTTCGGGCACGCCCGGCTCTGACAGCCCCCCGGGCTGTCATTCACTACCGGGCGCCTTCGAATCCCCCTTCAAATGGGCGAAAAAGAAAAGGGCCGTTCCACGGTCCTTTTCTTTTTCGCGCCTTGGGGGATTCGAACCCACGACCTACCGGTTCGTAGCCGGGCACTCTATCCACTGAGCTAAAGGCGCGTGAACACGAAACACCGATCGGACGGTCCTTCGTGTCAGCGAAAGATATGATATCACACTCAACCCCGTTTGTCAACATCTTTACGCCCGTTTTTTGAGAAATCTCTCGATCCCGTCGCGGTCGGGGTCGTCCATCGCCGCGGATATCAGCCGAACAAGCGCCTCGTGCGATTCCTCCGGCGTCTCCTTGTACATCTCCGCTCTTATCTCCTCGCCGAAGACCCGTTCCGGCGTCGAGATCACGGCGACGCCCCATCCGTACGGCTTGCCGTTTCTGTCCCTGTCGTATACGAAATCCTCGGTCAGAACGTACCCTTTCATCATCAGTCCGGTAAGGAGCGTTTCAAAGCCCTTTTTGCCGCCCTTCCCGTATCCGCCTTCCGCCTTGAGATCGCGCGAGAGCGCGGGCGCGCGGAGCGCGATCAGGTCGTACAGATCCTTTTCCCTGAACGATGCGAGTCCGTCGTCGAAACGCGCGTCGAAGTCGTACCCGTCGCGGCGGAAATTGGCGAGCCGCGCGTAAACGTCCCGTCTGACGAACGCCGCTTTGCCCTCGAAAAACTTGCCGTAAGCGCAGCCAACAGCGGCGATCACCGGGCCCTTCCACTCCCACGGTCCCGGCAGTTCGGAAAACCAGACGGACGGATCGACGTGTTCCTCGACCGAGAAGCCCCTGATCGAATTTTCAAACATCGGCAGGACGCCGACCTCGCGGACGATCCGCTCCATATCTTCCTGAGTTTTTATCAGATGCTCGAGTGAAAATTTCATAGTTCTCCAAAATGACCGGGACCGCTGCTGCGGTCCCTGAATAATTACGTTCTGATCTCGTATTCTCCGCCGCTCCAGACCACCTTGACGGTGACGGGAATATTCGAGCTGACCGTTACGACGGGGCGCTCGTCCTCGCTCTTTCTCGCCTCGCAGATCAGGTCGAGTTCGGCCTCCGTTCCGAGCGGGTATTTTTTGACTCCGTGGCGCTCCGTCAGGTTGACGTGCCACGTTACCGTATTGTTCATCCCGTCCGGTATGATCCCCATGACGTACTCGAGAAGAACGGCGATGGGCGGAAGGCCCGTCCAACCGACGAAATCGGCTTTCGACGCGCTCCCGCGCTCGACGAAGTCGGGAGCGTAATTCTCCCACACCGTTCCGGTATCGTTGAAAACTTTTACCACGTTTCCGTGGTGGTTCATCGCGAGCTTGTGAGCCAGATCGAATTTTCCGACGGCGTCGAGACCCTTCAGCGTCATATACGCGGTAGGCGCCCACACCGATCCGCGCCAGTAGTCGCCCTTCGGCTGGAATTCCGGGTGATCCGCGGAGAGAGACGCCAGAACGTGAACGCGGTAAAACTCGTTCGGATCGAAGAGGTGAGAGACGAAACGGTCGATCCTGTCCTCCGGTACTATCCCGGCGAGGAGCGCCCAGTAGGACGCGAGCGTCTTCGAGCCGGACAGGCGGTCGCCGGACCAGAGATCGTAGTAAAAGCCGTCTTTTTCGTCCCACATCTTTTCGTTGACGAACGAGGCGAGCATCGCGACCTCTTCCTCTATCTCCTTCGTTTCCTCTTCCCTGCCGAGAAGCTTCGCCATCTTGACGAGGATGTTCCCCGACAGTATCTGCTGACAGCAGGCGTCGATCCATACCATGTGACCGTTAGAGACTTCGAGATTGTCGTAATACTTGGTCTCTATGCGGGGCGAATTGTCCATGCCGCATCCGTAACCGCTCGACCAGTACGTACCGTCGCGCCAAGTGCGGAACAGTTTCAGCCATCTGTAATACCCCATCAGAGGGGCGAATATTTTCGCGATCCTGTCAAGATCTCCGAAATTCTCAAAATATACCCATTCGCTCCACGCCATCACGTTCGGACCGGTGGACGCCGGATCGTGACGGAAGAACTGTTCTCCGTCCCCCGTTTCGCATATCTCGCGGCAGATGAATCCGTCCGAGTGCTGACGCGCGTACATATTGTTCAGCGTATTCTGGAAATTGAAGACCCGCGTCCCGTATTTGCCGAACATGAGGATGAAGGACGAATCCCACATAAACAGGAAGCCGTTGAACGCGGTATCGATGAAGTTCGATTTGAACCCCGAGATCTCCGTCGGCTGTCTGAGGTTTGAGAAGGCGATCTCCCACGCCTTGTCGTAGCACGCGATCGCGTCGTCGTGCCCGTCCCAGAACGGGCGAGGCAATAGATCACGCGACTCCTCCCACGTCGGAAGAGGTTTGCTCTCGCGCTCCATCGTGCGGAAAACGTTCTCCTCGTAATATCTGTCCGGTACGCCGTAGGTGATCCCGTCGCCGGGTCTGTAAAGAATTCCCATTTTTTCTATCCTTTCCGAGCCTGTCACGGCTTATTTTACATTTGTCAAAAATTCAAGTCCCCGCGCGATCCCGACGAGGTTGTCTTCTCTGCCCTCAAACTCGACCGAGACGAATCCGCCGTATCCCGCCGAACGAAGAACGATCATCGATTCGGCGGCGCGGGCGTCGCCTTCCCCTATCACGGCTCCGAGCAGGCTGCCGCCGTTCCTCGTCGGGAACCATCCTTCCCCAGCCGGTTCTTTCCCGCGGGAGAAGTAAAAATCCTTCGCGTGGACGTGGACGGCGTACGGCGCGACGAGGGCGGTGGACTCAACGGGATCCGCGTCGGCGCACATGAAGTTGCCGATATCGCACAGGACGCCGAAGTTGCCGTCGCCGACCGTTTCGTAAAGCTTCAAGACCCGTTTCGCATCCTGGGAAAAATATCCGTGATTCTCCGTGCACGTCGCGATGCCGAATCCTCGCGCGTATTCCGTTATCCTGCGGCACGCGGCGGCAAGGACAGGAATCGCGTCTTCATAGTCGCCGTCGGTCAGCTTCCCCGGATACCCGTTCGAGACGTCGTGCCGCAGAAGCGGCGCCCCGAGAAGCGCGGCGCGGCGGACCTCCCGCTCCACGCCGAGACATTCACCGTCGAAGTCCTCACACCTCAGGAATTCGGCTCCGACGCACGAACAGACGGGAACGATCCCCGCGTCCCTCGCGCGTTTCGCGAACAATCTGAGTTCGCCGTCGGAAAACTCGCCGTCAAGACAGTATTCTATACCGTCAAATCCGAGCCGGGCCGCCTCGTCTATCATGAACGGTACGCCTCGCGAGGCGTACCTGCCGAAGCTGTACGTACTGACCGAATATTTCACGCGATCATTCCCCGCCGAGAGCGGAGAGCTTCTTGTCGAATTCCTCCGCGGTATTGTATCCCATCTTTTTCTGTCTGTTGTTCATCGCCGCGATCTCTATGACGACGGCGAGGTTGCGTCCCGGCTGCACCGGGATAACGGTCGAAGGGATGTCGATCCCCAGTATGTTCGTATACTCGGTGACGAGACCGAAACGGTCGTATTCCTTGCCTTTTTCCCACGGCTCGAGCTTGATGATGAGGTCTATCTTCTCCGTCTCCTTGACGGAGCCCATACCGAACAGACGCCTGACGTCGACGATGCCTATGCCGCGGAGTTCGATGTAGTATTTGATGAGTTCGGGCGCCTCGCCGATTATCGTCTTGGCGGAGACCTTTTTGAGTTCGACCGCGTCGTCCGCTATGAAGCGGTGCCCGCGCTTGATGAGTTCTATCGCCGTTTCGCTCTTGCCGACGCCGCTGTCGCCGAGGATCAGGATGCCCTCGCCGTAGACCTCGACCAGAACGCCGTGACGGGTGATCTGCGGCGCGAGGCGCACGTTGAGAAACGCGATGAGCGCCGCCATGAACGTGCTCGTGTTCTCGTCCGTCGTGAGGATCGGCACGCTGAAATACTCCGCGAGATCGAGCATGACGTCGTCGGGCCTTCTCGCGTGAGTGAAAATAATGGCGACGGGAGAGCGTTTCAGAAAAGCGAGAAGTTTTTCTCTCTTTTCGTCGGGATCGAGCGAGTCGAGATAGCACGATTCCGCGCTCCCGATGATCTGGATCCTCTTGGGATCGAAATGCTCGTAAAATCCGGTGAGCGCGAGTCCGGGCCTCTGTATCTCCTTCGTTCCGACGGTCAACTCGTCCGGCGAATCCGGCATGACGACTTCCGTCAGTTTCATCTCGTCTATTATCTTTCGGAGCGTTACTCTCGCGGTGATATCTTCCATTTTTCGGGTTCCTTTCGCAAAAGATATCTGTTTTCTATATTGTACCATAAAGGACTGCCCGAATTCAAGTGCGCGGTTCGGAGCAGACCCGATCGCGGTCCCACCGTCGGATGTTTTTACGCCGGCGGTAATTACGCCGGCGGTTTTTCCGCCGGCGTGAAATCATCAACAAGAAATAAAGAATAAAGAAATAAAGAATTAAAGAATTAAAGAAAAGAAGAATCAAAAAATATTGAAACGTCCCCCGATTTGTGCTATTATATATACGCCGTCGGAAGACGGCGATGACAGAGTAGGCATTTGCGCGTCAAGTGCTCCCGGGACGGGGAGTTGTCCGGGAGACGAAAACGGTCGGCCGACCGTTGCGGTGCATCTGCCGCATCCCGCTGTAACATACATCTGAGACGCTCTCATGGATGTTCAGGCGGAATATCATTCTGTTTCCATGGGAGGTGTTTTTTTGAAAAGCAAACGTAAGCCTTTGATATACGTCACGACCGCCGCGCTTCTTATAGCGGCGGAAGTGGTGCTCAACCGCTTCGCGTCGATCAACACGATGGGGCTCAAGATAGGCTTCGCGTTTATCCCGCCGACGCTCGCGGCGATAATGTTCGGCCCGGGGATGAGCGCCGCCGTATGGGGGCTCTCCGACCTGCTCGGGGCGATCCTGTTCCCGATGGGACCGTACCACCCCGGATTCACCGTCTGCGCGGCGCTGATGGGCGTGATCTCGGGATTTCTGCTCAACCCCGACTTCGCAGCCAAACTGCTGAAAAAGAAGAAAGGCGGTCCCGTCCCTCCGATCAGGAACCGCGTGCGGATATTCCCGAACGTTGTAGTCGCCGTTCTTTTCAACTGTCTTGTCCTCGGGCTGACGGTCAATACCGTCTGGATAAGTCAACTCTACGGGAGCCGTACCTGGTGGGGCTGGTTCGTCTATCGGCTCGGCGAGTACGCGATCCTCGTTCCTGTCGAGATGATCCTGATACCGGTCCTTCTGAAGCTCGCCGGCACTCTCAAAAAGAGGCTTCGCATCGCGGAGGTGAAAAAGCAGAATGACGCGTGACGAGGCGATAAAGTATATCCATTCAGTCAGCTGGCGCGGGAGCCGCCCGGGTCTGGAGCGGATCCGCGAGCTGTCCCGCGCGCTCGGCGACCCGCAGAAAAAACTCCGCTTCATCCACGTGGCGGGAACGAACGGCAAGGGCTCCGTCTGCTCGATGCTTTCCTCCGTTCTGGCGTCGGCGGGATACAGGACAGGTCTCTTCACGTCTCCCTTCGTCAGTTTCTTTGAGGAGCGTATAAAGATCGACGGCGAGCCGATACCGGGCGACGCGCTCGGGCGCGTGACGGAGCGCGTGAAGTCGGCAGCCGAAAAGATGAGCGACCCGCCGACGGAATTTGAACTCCTCACCGCCGTCGGATTCGAATATTTCAAAGAAGCGGGCTGCGACGCCGTCGTTCTGGAGACGGGACTCGGCGGACGGCTCGATTCAACGAACGTGATCGACCCGCCGATCCTCGCGGTCATCACGGGGATCGGTCTCGACCACACGGCGCTGCTCGGCGACACCGAGGAGAAGATCGCCGCGGAAAAAGCGGGGATCATAAAGGCGGGATCGGCAGTCGTCGTCGGACCCTTGTCGGACGAAGCGTTCGCCCCGATATTATCCCGCGCAAGGGAAACCGGATGCCCGCTCGTCAGAGCGGACGGAGGTAGGATCTGCTCGCCGCGTCTTTCACCGTTCGGATCGTCGTTTTACGCGGAGCCGTACGGAGAACTGTCGGTGAACCTCGCCGGCGTCCATCAGCTCGACAACGTATCGGTCGTCCTGACCGCCGCGGAAGTCCTGAACGGACGCGGGTTCAGGATAAAGAACGAAGATATTGAAAAAGGACTCGCCGCCGCGCGATGGAGCGCGCGGTTCGAGCCGCTCCTGAGCGATCCGCTCACCGTCTACGACGGCGCGCACAACCCGGACGGCATCCGCGCTCTGACGGAGAACGTGAAAGTTCTCCTCGGGGGGCGCGCGATCCTCGTTTTCGGCGTTATGGCGGACAAGGATTACCGTGAGATGATCGGCACGGTCGCGCCCGTCGCGGAGCGCGTCTTCACCGTAAAGCCGGACAATCCGAGGTCGCTCGATCCCGAAAAGGCCGCCGCTCTGTTCCGCGAGAACGGAGTGCCCGCCGAAGAATGCGGCGCGGTCGCGGAGGGCGTCCGCAAAGCATTCGACGCTGCGAGGGAAAAGGGTCTTCCCGTTCTTATCATGGGAACGCTCTATATGTACGCGGAAGCGGCGTCAGCCGTTCTCCGGGAAAGGGAAACTCTATGAAAAGGATCGCATGCGCGCTTTTGCTCATCGCTCTGCTCTTCTCCCTCTCGTCCTGCCGCGTGCTCGGCGAAGTGTCGCGCGCGATCGGATTCGGCGATCCCGACTATTCGGACGAAACGGTGATCAGAAAAGTCCCGCTTGACGGAGATATCGCCGCGGAGATCGTCTCGATGATCAAGATGCTCTCGATCGACTCGGTCAAACTGCCCGAGTTCTCGAGCACGAAGGACGCGATCACGCTTTGTCACGACAGTCTTCTGAACTATATGCTCTACACCGATTACGCGAAGTACGCCGGAAACCCCGATCTGCTCGCGGACGTGGATGAGGAATACCCCGATCTCGCCGTGTCGCAGATAATCCCCGCGTCGGAGTTCGAGTCGATGATGTACCGCTGTTTCGGCGGAACGGTCAAGATCTCCCACGGAGACACCCGCGCTTTCAAGTATCTTCCCCGAGTCGAGGCGTATATCCCGATCGGCCATCCGATCAGCGACGCGTACGACGTCACGCTGACGGAGATCGAGGAAACGCGCAACACATACCGCGTGTCGTTCGAGTGCTCCAACGGCAAGCGGACGATGAGATATTCGTCCACGCTCGTCAAGCGCGAAGACGGAACGATCTACTTCGCGTCCGTGAAGTCGAAATAAAAAAATACCACGGCGGATTTCCGCCGTGGTATCGATCAGTATATCTTATTCGTCGTCTTCCTCGTCCTCGTCTTCTTCATCCTCATCGTCTTCTTCCTCGGCATTGTCGCAGGAAGCGCAAGCCTCGGGAGCAGAGACGGGATCGTATTCGTCGAAGTCGTCGAAGTAATCCTCGCCGTCGTCTTCGCACTCAACGGTAATCTTGAAAAACTTTTTGAAAACGTTGTAAAGCACGACCGCGATCGTTCCGACCGTGACTATGGCTCCGACGACCACGAATAACGCCTTCAGACCGTCGGATGTTTTCTTTTCACCGTTTTTGATCTTCATCAATATTAACCGCCTTTCAGAGATATCGTTCTCATTCCACATAATAAGTATACCATAAAATGTACGTTTTGCAACAATTCGCGGTGAAATTTTTTTATGAACCGAAAAAAGGAGGTGCGCGCGTGGAAGAAAAACGCTTTCGCAAAAACGACGACGGATTCGTATGCGCCGTCTGCGGCAGGGACGTGAAGCCCCTGCGGTTCACGTCGCGCAACCACTGTCCGTTCTGCCTCAGCTCCGTTCACCTCGACGTCAATCCCGGCGACCGCGCCGCGGAGTGCGGCGGGATAATGGACGCCGTGAAGACGGAACCCGATCCGAAAAAAGGATTCGTGATCTATCATAAATGCAGAAAATGCGGCGCGGTGAGAAAAAACCGCGCCGCGGTCGGCGGCTGCGACCAGCCGGACGACGTCGACCTTCTCATCGCCCTCACGGCGGGAGAGATCTGACCGTTTAATTTCTGACCCGGAGACCCCGTTATGGAAGAAAAGAAAAAGATATCCTACGAACCGAATGACGGTGCGCTCCGCTCCGCCGGAAACGGCGGGACGGGGTCTTTTTCCTGCGCACACGTGACGGTCGGCGTCGACGTCGGCTCGACGACGGCGAAGATCGTCGCAGTCAGGGACGGGAAGATAGTATTCGAGCGGTACGAACGCCACCTCTCCGCCGTGAGACAGAAGACGGCGGAACTGCTTCGCGAGGCGCTCTCGGAACTCGGCGACGTGACCGTCCGTGCGGCGGTCTCGGGCTCCGCCGGTCTCGGCGTCGCCGATGCCGCCGGTATTCCCTTCATTCAGGAGGTCGCCGCGACGACCGAACTCGTGAGAGCGTATCACCCAGACACCGAGGCGGTCATCGAACTCGGCGGCGAAGACGCGAAGATCGTATTCTTCGGAGGAAGCGTCGACGAGAGAATGAACGGCACCTGCGCCGGAGGGACCGGCGCGTTCATCGACCAGATGGCGACGCTCCTCGACGTGACCGTCGGAGAACTCGACGCCCTCTCGCTCGACAGCGGGAAGATATATCCGATAGCGTCGCGGTGCGGCGTTTTCGCCAAGACCGATATTCAGCCGCTCCTCAACCAGGGGGCAAGAAAAGAGGACGTCGCGGCGAGCATCTATCAGGCGGTCGTCAACCAGACGATCGCGGGCCTCGCGCAGGGGCGCAGAATACGCGGAAAAGTCCTTTTCTTCGGCGGCCCGCTCTTTTTCTGCGAGGGACTCCGCAAGCGTTTCAGAGAGACGCTCGGTCTGTCGGAAGACGACGCGGTCTGTCCGCCGTACGCCCGCCATTCCGTCTCCCTCGGCGCGTCTCTTTTCGCGCGGGACAACGGACTCGAAACTACGCTATCGGATCTTTGCGAGAGGATCGAAAACTGCATCGTGAAGTCGTCCGGCGAGGCGACTCTGCCCCCGCTTTTCGAGTCGGAGGAAGATTATAAAGAATTCGCGGAGCGCCATGCCCGCGCGACCGTCGAGACGGAGGATCCCGACTCATACTCGGGCCGCGCGTATCTCGGTATCGACTGCGGCTCTACCACGACGAAACTCGTTCTGCTCACCGAGAGCGGAAAGATCCTGTATTCGTACTATTCCTCCAACAGAGGGAATCCCGTCGAGGTGATCAAAGACCAGCTCGGACGTATCTATTCTCTCGCCGGAGACTCGATCGAGATCGCTGGGAGCGCCGTCACGGGATACGGCGAGGACCTTATCAAAAACGCGTTCGGCGTCGACATCGGCGTCGTCGAAACTGCTGCCCACTACACGGCGGCCAAAAGATTCATGCCCGACGTCGACTTCATTCTCGATATCGGGGGACAGGATATAAAGTGCTTCCGCATCAGAAACGGCGCAATCGACAGCATCATGCTCAACGAGGCGTGCTCCTCCGGGTGCGGCTCGTTCATCGAGACGTTCGCCCGTTCGATGGGATACACGGCGGAGGAGTTCGCGAAAGCGGGACTTTTCGCCCGCGCCCCGGTCAACCTCGGGAGCAGATGCACCGTCTTCATGAACTCTTCGGTCAAGCAGGCGCAGAAGGACGGCGCGGGAGCCGACGACATCTCGGCGGGTCTCTCGATCAGCGTAGTCAAGAACGCGCTTTATAAAGTAATAAGGGCGACCGGCCCCGACGATCTCGGTGAGCACGTCGTCGTTCAGGGCGGAACGCTGCTCAACGACGCGGTCCTGCGCGCTCTCGAGCGCGAACTCGGACGGCACGTCGTCCGTCCCGCCGTCGCGGGCCTCATGGGCGCGTACGGCGCGGCGCTCAAAGCGATGAACCACAAAGGCCCGTCGGGTCTGATCCCGTGGGAGGCGCTCGAAAACTTCACCCACAAATCGACGAGCACGATCTGCCGGGGCTGTACGAACAACTGCCATCTCACCGTCAACACGTTCTCCGGAGGCGGAAGGTTCATCTCGGGCAACCGCTGCGAGCGCGGTCTCGGGCGAGACCCCGGCGACGCGGGTCTTCACAATCTCTACAATTTCAAGAGAAAATACCTGACCTCGCTTCCCTCAAAACCCGGGACAAGGGGAACGGTCGGCATCCCGCTTTCGCTCGGAATGTACGAGCTTCTCCCGCTCTGGCACGGGATCTTCTCGTCGCTCGGGTACGAGGTTTCCGTCTCCGGGATGTCGACGAGGGCGACGTACGAAAAAGGGCAGTTCACGATCCCGTCCGACACCGCGTGCTATCCCGCGAAGATCATGCACGGTCACGTTGAGGAACTCGTCGAGCGGGGCGTCGATCTGATCTTCTATCCGTGCATCACCTACAACGTGGACGAAAAAGTGACCGAAAACCACTTCAACTGCCCCGTCGTGGCGTACTATTCCGAACTGCTCGCGGGCAATCTCGAGGACACGGGAAAGAGCAGATTCTTCTTCCCGTATCTTAACATCAACAAAAAAGCCCAGCTCGAAAAAGAACTCTTCGCGTGCCTCGGCGGCAAGGACGCCGGGTTTACGAGATCGGCGGTGCGCCGCGCCGTCAGAGCGGGGTTCTCCGCGCAGGAAAAATACTACGCGGCGGTGCGCCGCGAGGGCGAAGCCGCGCTGGCGTACGCCAGAGAAAACAACACGCGGATCATGATCCTTGCGGGACGCCCGTACCACGTCGACGAGGAGATCTGCCACGGCATCGACCGCCTCGCGCTCTCGCTCGGCTTCGTCGTCGTAAGCGAGGACAGCGTCGCGCATCTCGCCGAACAGCCGTCGGTAAGAGTCCTCAACCAGTGGACGTACCACGGAAGACTGTACCGCGCCGCGCGGTACGCCGCGGAACACGGCGATACGGAGCTCGTTCAGCTCGTCTCGTTCGGATGCGGAGTCGACGCGATCACGACGGACGAGGTCAGACGGATACTCGAGGACGGCGGCAAATACTGCACGCAGATAAAGATCGACGAGATAACGAATCTCGGCGCAGTAAAGATCAGACTGCGCTCGCTCCTCGCCGCGATCGAGGAAAAAGAAGCCGCGCGAGGTTAATATTAAGCAGCCGATACGAAAGGAGGGGAAGCCGTGAAGGCGAAAAAAGAATATATCAGATATACGGAAGACATGAAAAAAGACTACACCGTCTTCATTCCGAACATGCTTCCCATCCATTTCAAGCTCATCGCGCGGGTCATGAACAACTACGGGGTAAGGGCGCAGGTGCTCACGACGTCCGGACCGAAGATCGGCGAAACGGGGCTGAAATACGTCCACAACGACACGTGCTACCCGGCGATTCTCGTCATCGGGCAGTTCATCGACGCGCTCGAAAGCGGGAAATACGACCCGCACAAGGTCGCCCTGATGCTCTTCCAGACGGGCGGAGGATGCCGCGCGTCGAACTATATCTCCCTGCTCCGCAAGGCGCTCGAGCGCGCGGGGTACGGTTACGTTCCCGTGATCTCGTTCTCCCTCGCGGGGATCGAGCGTCACCCCGGCTTCAAGCTCTCGCTCGCGATGCTCCACAGGATGCTCTACGCGGTCACGTACGGCGATCTTCTCATGTCGCTCGTCAACCAGACGAAGCCGTACGAGAACGAAAAAGGCACGGCGGAGCGCAAGGCCGAGGAGTGGACTCTCCGCCTGACCGACGAGATGGCGAACAACAGGATCAAGTACCGCAAAGTCAAGGAGAACTACCGCGAGATCGTCCGCGATTTCGCCACGATCCCGAAGACGAAGGCCGAGAAGGTCAAGGTCGGCGTCGTCGGAGAGATCTTCGTAAAGTATTCGCCTCTCGGCAACAACGACCTCGAGGCGTTCCTCGTATCCGAGGGGGCGGAGGTCGTCGTTCCGGGACTGCTCGATTTCTGTATGTACTGCGTTTACAACGGGATCGTCGACCACGAGTTCTACGGGCGAGGTCCCTTCCGCTGGCGGCTTAACCGCTTGGCATACAAATTCCTTTTGAAAAAGCAGCGCGACGTCATTGAGATAATAAAAGAGAACGGCGCGTTCCGTCCGTACACTCCGTTCGACCGCACCGTCTCCCTCTCCGAGGGATACATAAGCCACGGCGTCAAGATGGGCGAGGGGTGGCTCTTGACCGCGGAGATGATCGAGCTTTACGAGTCGGGCGCCACGAACGTCGTCTGCACTCAGCCGTTCGGATGTCTGCCGAACCACATCTGCGGCAAGGGAATGATGAAACCGATCAAAAAGAAAAACGGGTCGATCAACATAATCGCGATCGACTACGATACCGGGGCGTCCGTCGTAAACCAGCAGAACCGCATCAAGCTGATGCTCGCCGCCGCAAAAAGAGAAGCGGACGGGACGGAGGACGCGGCGCAGGTCGAAGCGGAACCGAAAAAAATACCGCAATAAGAAAACCGTGGATCAACCACGGTTTTTTATTTCGTCTTCTATCATCCCGAGCGCGGCCGCAACGGTCAGCGTGCGGACGGCGTTTCTGCCTCCGGCTTCGCCGAAACGCTCCGTTTTCGTTCGCGCCCCGTCCGCCGTCGAGATCCCGAAACAGACGGTGCCGACCGGCTTGTCGGGCGTGCCGCCGCCCGGTCCCGCGATCCCGGTTACGGAGACCGCTATATCGCACCCGAGCGCATCCCGCGCGCCGTCCGCCATCTCGCGGGCGCACTCCTCGGACACCGCCCCGTGTTCGCGGAGCGTTTTTTCGCTCACGCCGAGCAGTTTCATCTTTATTCCGTTCGAATAAGAAACGATCCCGCCGAGCAGAACGTCGGACGAGCCCGGAATATCGGCGATACGCGCAGATATCATACCCGCCGTACAGCTCTCCGCCGTCCCGACGGTCAGTTTCCTCTCGCGGAGCGCAGACAGCAGTCCTTCGACTCTTTCGTCGCCCCACGGCTTGATCTTTTCATCCATATCGTCACCTATAATTACGGCGCGGATGAAGATCCGCGCCGCGTTATTTCTTTCAGAATCCGAGTTTTTTGAGCCAGATGGAAGCGAGTTCTCCCCACTTTTCAAGGCCGGGTCTGCCAAGAGCGAGACCGAGACCGTGATCTCCGTCCATGAACATGTGAAGCTCGTACGGGATCTTCTTTTCGGCGAGCGCCTGCGCCATGAGAAGGGAATTCTCCTGCGGGACCGCGCTGTCTTCCGTCGTGTGGAACATGAAGATCGGAGGCGTGTCCTCCGTCACGTTCAGGTATCCGGTGAGACGTCGGGTCAGCTCTTCCCTGTCGGGACGGTCGCCCATCATGACGTCTCTCGTTCCGTCGTGCGTCCACGGCTCGAACATCGAAATGACGGCGTAGCAGAGGATGCCCGCGTCGGGACGGCAGGAAACACGGTCGATCTCGTCCCCGTCAGAGAGTCCTCCGTCGTAAACGGTCGACGCGCACGACGCGAGGTGACCGCCCGCGGAGAAACCGAGAACGGCGATCTTGTCGGGGTCGATCATCAGCTCGTCGGCGTGGTATCTGACCCAGCGTACCGCGCGCTGCGCATCCATAAGGATCGCGGGATAATGATAAGGCGTAATGCGGTAGTTGAGAACGAAGGATCTGATCCCGAAACTGTTGAACATACGGGAGATCGGTTCGCCCTCGTAATCCGTCAGGGAGCCGTATCCGCCGCCCGGAAACACGATGACGCAGCCCGTCTTTTCGCGGTCGGGGCGAGCATTCCCGCCGAGGTCGGTGTAGTGGACGAGCGACGGCTCGTCCTGCCCTTTCGCGGGGTCGTAGTACGGGGTCCCGTTATCCCAGAGCTTCGTCTTCTTCAACATCGCGGCGCCCTCAGAAATATACCCTGTCGCCGCCCTTGGCGTCGGACTCGAACGCTTTGAGGATAACCTTCAGATCGGTCCTCATCTGATCGTGAGTGACGAACTGTTCCTCGAGCCCGTCGATGGCGCGGACGAGGTTGCGGTAATAGTCGTGAACGTCGGACACGGGTCTTTCGATGTCGTACTCGTCCATCGTGATGGAGTCGCGGGGCGCCATCGTCTTGGTGATGCCCGCCGCCGTCTCGACGGGGAGAACGTCGGACTCGTTCCACGCCTTGCATTTCGCAATATGAGCCTTTTCGCGCCAGTCGGTGATCATCGCGGTGCCTCCGCGCCCTCTCATATAGAAGCGAGGCATGGCGATAAAGTTGTACGTCTCGACTTCGATATACGCTTTTTTGCCCGACTTGAGGTCGATATAGAGTTTGAAGCCGTCGTCGACTTCGTCGTTGGTGATGTGGTCGCAGGTGCAGCGGACGGATTCGACGTCGAATCCGAGGACCATGAGCGCCTGGTCGATGAGGTGGATGCCCCAGTCGTAGAGCATTCCGCCGCCGTATTCCTTCTGACTTCTCCAGTCGGAGGGGATGCCGCGGCTGCCGTGGATACGGGACTCGAGGTCGATTATCTCGCCGATCTCGCCGCTGTCGTGGATCTTTTTCATTGCGAGGTAGTCGACGTCGAAGCGTCTGTTCTGGTGGACGGAGAAGATGCGGCCTGCCTTTTTCGAGGCGGCGATCATCCTCTCAAGGCTCTCAAGGGAGAGAGTTACGGGTTTTTCGGAAAGAGTATTTTTACCCGCCTCAAGGGAGGCGATCACTATCTCTTCATGAACGTCGTTCGGGGTGGCGACGGTGACGAGCTCGATCTCGGGATCCGCGAGGAGCTCTTCCCGGGACGAGTACGCCCTGATACCGCGTGACTCCGCGAGCGCGCGTCTTTCTTCTTTGATGTCGTATATTCCGGCGAGAGTCACGACGTCGCTTTTGAGGATGTGGTCGACGTGCCAGCCGCCCATTCCTCCGTAGCCTATTACGGCCGCTTTCTTTTTCATTTGAACCTACCTTTCCCGCGTTTTCCGCCGCGCAGGCGGCGGAAAAGCGCTTTCGGCCAGATATTAAGACAATTGCCGAAAGAGCAAGAATGTTACCGATAGCATTGTATCTTAAAGGTGAGAAAATGTCAATAGAAAAAGCCGTTTTTGCGCCTTTTTTTCTGCCGTTTCGGACGCTTTGCGGCTTCCTTCGTTTTTTTCCTTGACAAACGCGTCCCCGTGGTGTATACTATCGTGTACAAAAGAATAATTTTGTGAATTCGGAGAAGTACTCAAGTTGGCCGAAGAGGCGCCCCTGCTAAGGGTGTAGGTCGGGTAACCGGCGCGAGAGTTCAAATCTCTCCTTCTCCGTGAAAAGAGGACGCATTCGCGTCCTCTTTTCTACGGAGAAGAAAAATCTCGAGCGCCGGTTAACCGGCGCGGGTGTTATCGCCTCCCCGCCGCCGGGGGCGGACCGAGGGGAGGCGATAACGCTGCCGCGGTCGAAATCGCGGCGCCGCTCCAAATGCAGAGAGTCGAACGCCGAACCGCCGTAAAGTTCTCGTCCCGGCAAAGCCGGGTGAAATGGGTCGGGACCCATTTCAAGAGAACTTTATCCTGCTTGCGTCAGCAAGCAGAGGGCACCGCAACCCGGGGTGTATCTTTTCTAACAACTACTGCTGACTTCATCAGATAATATAAGGACGCATTTGCGTCCTTTTCCTTTGGCGGGAGAGATTTGAACTCAAATATCGAAAAACGAACGGACGGCCGCCGTAAAATCCGGCGGTCTTTGCGAAGCAAAGTGAAATGGGTGCGGGTCCCATTTCACGACGGATTTTATCCCGCTTGCGTCAGCAAGCGGAGGGCACCGCAAAGGGGGTGCACCTTCTCGAACTGTTTACGCTGACTTCATCAGATAACTAAAGCACGCCATCGGCGTGCTTTTCCTTTGGCGGGAGAGATTTGAATCCTCCCCCTTGCCATCCCCTTTATAATCTGCTATATTTAAATCAGTCATTCTCGCTGATCCCGAAGGCCCTCATGACCCCATCCCTTCGCCTTTATATCCCCCGTCCCGAGGACGGCCGTTTTTACGTGAAAATGATGACCGATCCCGCCACCATGGCGTACAACGCGCCGTGGTTCCCGCCGGACGGGTGCATCCCGGACCCGGAATCCGAATGGGAAGATCTGCTCTCGGGCTGGATCGGCCGCGAGCCCGAGCGCTTTTACGCCTTTCTTCAGCGCGTATCGGACGGCGCTTTCGTCGGCGACGTGAATTATCACAAAAGCCGCGACGGAAAGCGTTACGATATGGGCATCGTGATCTACGCTCCGGAACGCGGAAAAGGATACGCAAAAGAGGGGCTCCGTCTGCTCGCGGACCGAGCCTTCAGGATCGACGGGATCCCCCGTCTCAACAACGATTTCGAAACGGCGCGGGACGCGGCGTATCACGTACACAAAGCGATCGGCTTCCGCGAGACAGGCGAGGAGAACGGCATCATTCACCTTGAGCTGACGCGGGAAGAATACCTCGCCTCGTCCGAATGATCCTCGTGGCTCTGCAAACGCTCCCCGGATCGGGGGCGTTTTTCGTTTCGTCCGCGTACAGCCTCATGAGGCCCGACGCGCTCCTTCAATTATATATATACGGCAAGTTTTTTAGCCGATATTATTGCAAGTCGCAACAAATTATGGTAAAATCCGAATTAGGTATTGCGTTTTCCGATCTTGCGTCCGACGCGGCGGGGCACGGGTTTTTCCACCGCGCGGTTTTTCGGGGCGTCCGGGAGGCTCAGCCTTTTACAAAACGTTGGAAAAAATATTGACAAATCGTAAATTTTACGCTAAAATAAAGAATACTCCATTTTGCAAATCGTTTGCTGCCGTTATATGATTTCACTTCCCCGGAGGGACGGAAGGCCACGCCTATGTCGCGAAAGAAATACATCAACGACTATAAGATCGAAAGAGAAGTCGACGGCAAGGGCAGGATAAAATCCACCGCCCGATACGCGGGAGGGTACTTCAGATTCACCGGCGACGAAGCCGCCGTCTTCAAAAAAAGAACGATTCTCGCCGCGGCAGCCGCCGTTGCGGTGATCGCATACGTCGCGGCGCTTATCCCCCGCACGGCAGCGATGCACCTCGCATATTTCTCTCTGCCGTTCATCTTTACGGCGATACCGATATATCTTCTCATCGACTGCGCAGTATCCCTGTACCGCGAGAAATCTCCTTTCAAACGCAGGACTGCCGACAAGTTCACGAACCGCGTCAGACGCGGGGCTGTGATACTCATGGTGTTCTCAGCCGGTTCCGCCGTCGGATTCATCGTCGGCACGTTCGTCGAGCGTTCCCGATTCTCCGCGATCGACGCCGTTCCCGCAGCGTCCGCGGTCTTGCTGTTCGGCGTCGCAGCCGTCGCCTTTTCGATGAAAGACGCGTTCGCCGTCGCCGAGATCCCGAAGACCGCGAAAGCCGAAGACGCCGAAGAGGAGAAAGACTGATCCCTCATTTATTCCGTTTATTATTTGCCTAACCGCAAATTAATAAAAATACAAATTTTTTCTTAGGAGGAAAAAGAAAAAATGAGCAAGCACACAAGACTGCTCGCGCTCCTTCTGGTCGTGATCATGACCGTCGCGCTCGCTGCTTGCGGCAAGCCGGCAGTAACGCCCGAAGGAACTCTGGTCTACGCGACTTCCACGTTTGACCAGAAGTTTACTCCCTTCTTCTACACCACCGCATACGACGCTGACATCGTAAACCTTACTCAGGGTTACCTTCTTGCGTCTGACCGCGGCGGCGCAGTAGTCGAAAACGGCATCAAGGGCGAGACCCGTTCGTACAACGGAACCGACTACACCTACCACGGTTTCGGTGACGTCGAAGTCGTCCAGAACGATGACGGTACCGTCGACTACAACCTCAAGATGCGTGACGACGTCGTCTTCTCCGACGGCGTAAAGGCCACCATCGACGACGTCATTTTCGGTATCTACGTAATGTGCGACCCGATGTATGACGGTTCTTCCACTCTCTATGCTCTTCCGATCGAAGGTATGGACGAGTACAGAAGCGGTATGGATTCTCTGCTCAACTACATCTACGGTCTCGGCAGAGACAACACCGACTTCACGAACGTGACCGAAGAACAGCAGACCGCATTCTGGGAAAAGTATGACGCCGCTACCAAGGGCCTTGCCGAAGAGATCGTCGCTTACTGCGTCGAGAACGGCTATGCCGAGGACGGCGACATTCAGGGCGCTGCAGGCGCTTGGGGCTTTGAGCCTGAAGAGAACACCATCGAGTCCTTCGCCAAGGCTCTTGAAGAAGCATACGCCAACGACGTGGTCGGCATGATCGACACCGAGAACGCCGGTTCCTCCGTTGAGGACCTCTTCCCGGGTATCGACGAGTACACGCAGACCTCCGTCTCCTTTGCGGAATCCGCTGCCAACATCGCCGGTATCAAGAAGACCGGTGACTACACCATGACCGTCCACATGACCGAGTTTGACGCCGTCGCTATCTACGACATGAGCTTCGTGATCGCTCCGCTTCACCACTACGGCAACGCTGACGAATACGATTACGAGAACAACAAGTTCGGTTTCACCAAGGGCGATCTCAGCCCCATCAAGGCTAAGACGGCCGATCCTCTCGGATGCGGCGCTTACACCTACGGCGGCTACAACAACGGCGTCGTTACTCTGAACGCCAACACCACCTACGCTCTCGGCACTCCTCACATCGCTACCCTTCAGTTCAAGGAAGGCGTTGACTCCGACTACGTTCCCGGTATCGAAGCCGGCACGTACGACGCTGCTTCTCCCTCCATCAACGAAGACACCGTGAAGGCGATCAAGGACGCCAACGGTAACGACGAAATCGTCGGTGACGTCGTCACCACCTATCTCGTCGACTACCGCGGATACGGTTACCTCGGCATCAACGCTGACCTCGTCAAAGTCGGCAATGATCCCGCGTCCGACGCTTCCAAGGCTCTCCGTAAAGGCTTCATGACTTTGTTCTCGGTTTACCGCGACTCCGTCATCAACTCCTACTACGGCGAGAGAGCCGCTGTCATCCAGTACCCGATCTCCAACACCTCCTGGGCGGCTCCTCAGCCGGCTGACGAGGGCTACAGGATCGCTTACTCCACCGACGTAGACGGCAACCCGATCTACACCGACGGCATGACCGACGAAGAGAAGTACGAAGCTGCTCTTGACGCAGCTATCGGATACTTCAAGGCTGCAGGCTTCACCTTTGACGAAGCTTCCGGCAAGTTCACCGACGTTGAGACCACTTATGAGATCATGATCCCCGGCCAGGGCGAGCAGGACCACCCCGCTTACGGTGTTGCTGTCAATACCGCTAACGCTCTCGAGTCCATCGGCATCACGCTTCAGGTCAACGACGTCGTAACGTCCGTTTGGTCCAACTCCCTCAACGGCAACACCGCTATGATGTGGGCTGCCGCTTGGCAGGCTTCCGTTGACCCGGATATGACTCAGGTCTACTCCAGTGCCAACGCTCACGGCAACGGCACGAACTCCAACCACTACCAGGTAGACGACGCTGATCTCGACAAGCTCATCAAAGACGGTCGCAGCAGCGCCGACACCGAGTACCGTAAGTCCGTTTACAAAGAAGCTATGGAAATCATCCTTGACTGGGGCTGCGAACTGCCGCTCTATCAGCGCAAGGAATGCACCACCTTCTCCACGGAGCGCATCGTTATCGAGTCCGTTCCGAAGGATATGACTCCGTTCTGGGGTTGGTACGCTGAGATCGAGAATCTCGAGGTCAAATAATCAATTCTCTCGGGATCCCGGGTTCAGTCTGAACCTTAACTGAAACTGATATGCGGAAGGGGAGTCTATCTCCCCTCCCGCTTATTAGTCTTTTTAGGGCAACCGGGATGCGTCCGATTTTGACAGAAAGATGAGAAAAAACCAATGCTGAAGTATACGATAAAACGATTGTTATACAGCGTTTTGATCCTATTCTTCGTCATGTTCATCATATACGTCCTGATGTACAATATGCCCGCGGGATACATCGAGACGAAAGCGATGGAACTTGCGAACAAACAGAATTCGACGAGGAGTTTTGACGAATGGCTCAAATTCCTCAATGCACAGTACGGAATGGACAAAGGCCCCTTCATCGGTTATTTCACGTGGTTGGGGAACGTATTCCGCGGCAACCTCGGAGACAGCTGGAAATGGACGCAGCCTGTCACGGAGGTTTTCAAAGATGCGATCTGGTACAGTTTCGCTCTGGGACTGGTGTCGTTTATCTTTGAGATCATAATCGCAATACCGCTCGGTATCAAAGCAGCAAAAAACCAGTACGGCGTCGTCGACTATTCCGCATCGGCGTTTGCGATGATATGTATATCAATGCCAACGTTCTTTTTGGCGACCCTGCTGAAATACATATTCGCGGTCAAACTCAAATGGTTTGACATTTCGGGCATGCAGGGCAAGTTTTACGACCAATTGAGCCCGTTCATGCAATTCCTGGACGTTGCGAAGCATTTCATCTTACCTTCCGTAACGCTCATAATCATAAGCATAGGCGGACTTATGCGTTACACGAGGACCAACATGCTCGAGGTCCTGAACGCGGACTATATCCGAACCGCGCGCGCAAAAGGCGTGCCGGAAAAGAAAGTCATAAGCCACCACGCTTTCAGAAACACCCTTATTCCTCTGATCACCACGCTTGGCGGAAGCTTGCCGGGCCTCTTTTCCGGCGCGCTCATCACGGAGACTCTTTTCGCCATTCGCGGTATCGGTTTCAGATCGTATGAATCCATGGTCGTCGGAGACATTCCGTTCACCATGTTCTATCTTGCGTTCATTTCGATCCTCACCCTTCTCGGAAACCTGATCGCAGACCTGCTGTACGCCGCGGTCGACCCGCGCGTGCGCCTGTCGTAACGGAGGTGAGTTCGAATGAGTGAAATGAAAAAGAACAACTACCTCAACGATGCCCTGAAGAAAAGAGCCGAAGAAAAAGAGAACGAAGCCGCCGAATCCGCGGGAGAGGTCAAACTCGACGATCTTTCGCGTGTCAAGGTCCTTTCCCCCGCCCGCAAGGTCTTCAAGCGCTTCATGCGCAACCGCCTCGCGGTCTTCGGCGCGTACGTTCTTATCGCAATGTTCTTATTCGCGTTTGCCGGTCCTCTCTTCTACCCGTACGGGCAAAAACAGGTTTTCAATAAATACGACACTCAGAACATCAACTATGCGCAGGCGAAAAAACTCGCGTCCTACACCGGTTACCCCGTCGGCGATGAAGTCGACGTCCCGTCGTCCGTCAACAATATGATGAACAGCTACATCAAGTCGATGATCGAAGCGGGAGAGGAAACGAAAGACGTCGTAGCGGAAGGCGCCGCGTATTCGATCAAACGCATCGAGGACGGCGTGTATTCGCTGTCCGCCGCTGAATCGGAAGAGATCTGCACCGCTGGCGTCAGCGAGATCAAAGCGGGTGTTTTCTCCCGCGGAAGCAAATCGTTTGAGGCGGCCGAAGGCGTCGAACTTCCCGAAGGACTCGACGCATATCTCGCTGAAAACGGACTTTCCGGTCAGTCCGGTGAGTTTGAATTCGGCGGCGTAAAGTTCAATTATTCGAGAAGCGCCAATGAGAAAACGAAACTCGACGTATTCACCCACTACGAAGGCGTCGTTTACGCCGGCTCTTCTCTCGGCGAAGAATTCGAAAAAGCGGTCCTGACCGCGATAGAAAAGGGTGAAAGCGCCCTCTCGTTTGACGGCACGGATTATCTGATCGCAAACGACGGGGACTCCTCCCGCGTCTTCTCGACCGGAGAGTTCAAGACCGCAAAGGTGTTCACCAGTCTCGTCCTTGACAAACACGATCAGGAAAGCGATTTTACAGATGAAATGCGCGTCGGCGCTCTTCTCGCCGCAGGCGGCGAGGGCGTCTTCTCGGTCGGCGGAAAAGATTATTCCGTCGAGAAAGTCGACGAATATCTCATCGTAAAAGATTCGGACGGCAAGGAGATCGCAGAGTTCTCTCCCCTCTCCATTCGCCGTCAGTCCGGTCAGGACACGATCGAGTACGATCTTAAGAGGTCGATCGCCTCCGCCATCGAAGAGATGGACGAAAAGGGCGTCAAGACCGCGACAATCGTACACGACATTCCTCTTCAGGACTCCGAGACCGGTCAGCAGATGCTCGACGAGGAAGGCAACGTCATCGTAAACTCGACCGAAATGCTGATCACCCGTACCGACACCGGCGTTTACAACGTCACGTGCGACCAGGTCCTCTATCTGATAGACAGATACGCGCCTCCGTCCGCGACTCACATCCTCGGAACGGACGGCGACGGCTTCGACGTGTTCGCGCGTATCATGTACGGCGGACGCATCTCCCTGCTCGTCGGATTCGTCGTCATATTCCTCGAGATCATCATCGGCGTTATCCTCGGCGGTCTCGCGGGCTTCTACGGCAAGTGGGTCGACATGATCATCATGCGTCTGGTCGACATCTTCTACTGCATCCCCTCCATGCCGATACTCATTATCTTCGGCGTGCTGATGGATTACCAGAGACTCAATCCCTACCTGCGTCTGTTCGTCATGATGGCGATCCTCGGTCTGCTCGGATGGGCGGGCGTCGCAAGAATGGTCAGAGGTCAGATCCTCTCGCTGCGCGAACAGGAATTCATGACCGCGGCTGAGGCGACCGGCATCAAGACGAGCACGAGGATCTTCAAGCACCTCATCCCGAACGTCATGCCTCAGCTGATCGTCATAGCAACGATGGGTATCGGCGGAGTCATCATAACGGAGTCGACGCTGTCGTTCCTCGGACTCGGCGTCAAGCACCCGCTCGCCACCTGGGGTACCATGATCAACTCGGTATCCTCGCAGCAGGCGGTCAAAATGTATCCGTACATCTGGATCCCGGTCGGTCTTTTGATCTGTATCACGGTCGTTGCGTTCAACTTCGTCGGCGACGGTCTGCGTGACGCGTACGACCCGAGATCCAAAAAGTAAGGAGGATTAAGGTATGAAAGACCAAAAGAAAAAGAAATCCTCTTATATATCCTCCGGAGAATCGAGAAAGATCACGCGCTTCAACCGCAGAGTGACGAAAAAGTTTGAAAAGAGGCGCGAAGACGCGGCAAAGGATCCGGCTCTTTATACGACCCGGATGAAGGATCCGAACAACGTCGTCGAATTCGACAACGTGCGGACGTACTTCTTCACCGACGTCGGCGTCGTAAAGGCGGTCGACGGCGTGAACTTTGAGATCCCGAAAAAATCAACGGTCGGAGTCGTCGGTGAGTCCGGTTGCGGAAAATCGGTCACGAGTCTTTCGCTGATGCAGCTCCTCCAGCGTCCGCAGGGTCAGACCGTAAGCGGCGAGATCCGCTTCGTCAAAGACGACGGGTCGGCGTACAACATCGTCAATACACCGAACTCGATCATGGAATCGATCAGAGGCAACGATATGTCGATGATCTTCCAGGAGCCGATGACGGCGCTCAACCCGATCTTCAGAGTCGGCGACCAGATCGACGAGGTCATCATCCTCCACAACCCCGACATGCCGAAAGAGGACGTAAAAAAGAGAACGCTCGAGATGCTCGACCTCGTCGGCATCGCCAACAAAGAGGGCGTTTACAAGATGTATCCTCACGAGCTGTCAGGCGGTATGAGACAACGTATCTGCATCGCGATTGCGCTCGCCTGCTCGCCGAAGATCATCATTGCAGACGAGCCCACGACCGCTCTGGACGTTACGATCCAGGCGCAGATACTCGATCTGCTCAAGAACCTCAAAGACAAGCTCAATTCCTCGATCATGCTCATAACGCACGACCTCGGCGTCGTCGCCGATATGGCGGATTACGTCGTCGTCATGTACGCGGGCAGGATCGTTGAAAAAGGAACGGCGCGCGAGATCTTCCACAACCCGTCTCACCCGTATACGATCGGACTGATGGCGTCCAAACCCGTCGTCGGTCAGAAAGTGGAAAAACTCTACAACATCCCCGGAAGCGTTCCCAATCCGGTCAAGATGCCGAATTACTGCTACTTCCGCGACAGATGCGAGATGCGCTGCGACAAATGCGACGGACAGTACCCTCCCGAGATAAAGATCGGAGACACGCACATCGTGTCCTGCTACCGCTTTATAGACAAGGGAGAAGTGCTTGATTATCCGAAAACCGTAGAAGTGGAGGACCTTTACAATGAGTGATTCGAACAACGTTTCCGGGTACTCAAACGAAAACCTCCTCGAGGTCAGGAATCTCGTAAAATGGTTCCCGATCAAAGCGGGTTTCTTCAAGCACACGGTCGGTCAGGTCCGAGCCGTCGACGGAGTCACCTTCTCGATCAAGCGCCGTCAGACGATGGGTTTGGTCGGCGAGTCCGGATGCGGCAAATCGACCTGCGGAAGAACGATCCTTCGTCTTTATCCGAAGACGTCCGGCGAGATCATTTTCGACGGACAGGACGTTTCCGCTCTGAGCAAGAGCGAACTCCGCCACATGCGCACGAGAATGCAGATCGTTTTTCAGGATCCGTATTCAAGCCTGTCGCCTCGTCTCCCCATCGGAGAGATCATCGGCGAGGCGGTGCGCGAACACGGGATCGTCCCTCCGGATGAATTCGACGAATACATCACCCGGGTCATGGAGGCCTGCGGTCTTCCCGAGTACTACAAAGAGCGTTATCCGCACGAGTTCTCAGGCGGTCAGCGTCAGAGGATCTGCATAGCCAGAGCGCTTGCGCTCTCCCCCGAGTTCATCGTCTGCGACGAGCCGGTCTCGGCGCTCGACGTCTCGATCCAGGCGCAGATCATCAACCTGCTCAAGCAGCTGCAGAAAGACTTTGGACTGACGTATCTCTTCATCTCTCACGACTTGTCGGTCGTCGAGCATATCTCCGACACGGTCGGCGTTATGTACCTCGGATCCATGGTCGAATACGCGGACACCGAGAGCATCTTCAAGGATCCTCTCAACCCCTATACGAAGGCGCTGTTCTCGGCTATCCCGATCCCCGACCCCGACGTCAAGATCCACCGCATCATACTGAAGGGCAGCATTCCCAGCCCGGCAAATCCTCCGAAGGGATGCAAGTTCCACACCAGATGCGGCGAGTGCATGGAAGTCTGCAAGTACGCGGCTCCCGAGTGGAAGGAAGTCAAACCCGGTCACTTCTGCGCATGCCACCTCTACAACGGAGCGGATGAGCAGGCGCGCGCCGAGGAAACGATGAACAAGATCAAATCTTCCGACGGCTTTGTCGAAAAGGAAGAATCCGCTGAACTTTAACTATGTTCGGTAAGAAAAAGAAATATGAGGAAGAGTACGAGGAAGACGACGGGGCTCCGATCGCCGATATGAATATCGACGGAATGCCCTGGTTCATCCGCAGAAAGTACAACAAACAGGTGGAACAGGACAACCCCGACAGCTCGCTCAACCTCAGCAAGGAACAAATGCGAATATACAGAGTCGGAGCTCTGAAGGCGGGTCTGTTGATCGTCGGAGTTTTCGGCGGGGCGTACCTTCTGTTCACCCTGTTCTGCTATTTCGTATGGTTCAGATAAAAGAAATAGACCTTCGGGAAATCCCGGAGGTCTTGTCTTTTTTTTGTGCTCAGCCGCGGCGGAATCTGATCAGTTTCTGTGAGTCGAGCGTGAGCATCACGGCGGGAACGACGATGAGAAGCATGACGATCCCGGGGATCGCTTTCAGCACCGCGCCCGCCCAGAAAGCTTCCCAGGTGAACGGATTCCCTCCGATCCCGAGCAGGACGAGCTGCACGCTGCCCCATACGATCCTGCCGGCGACCATGGAGGCAATGATGCTGACGTATACCTTCTCCACGCTTTGCTTTTTGAACAGGAAATAGATGAATCCCGCGACGAACGCGTAAGCCGCGAGCTCGAACGCCATGGCGACGGCGGTCGGATAGATCGGCGGCATCCCGAAAAACAGACTCCTTATCAAAGGAAGGACGAACGCCATAGGAGTCGCGTACTTCCATCCGCAGATGAGAGCGCAGAGAAAGACGGGACGATGCATCGGGAGGAGCATATTCCCTATCTCGGGAACCTGCCCGGTGAGGAAAGGCAAGACGAGACCAAGCGCGAAAAGCAAAGCTGTCAGGACCAGATTTCTGATCATTGCGCTCTTCATGATTACCTCCGT
>JAFWPR010000039.1 GCA_017545225.1 Clostridia bacterium | reverse complement strand
TATTTTTTCTTCAGTACTATTTGTTAATTGTAATACTGTGTCTAGCCATTCACCTTTTAATTCTTTAGGCATTTCAGCAGTATTCTTTTGAACATCAGCTTCAAAAAAACCGTTATACGGGCTGGTACAAGGACCTGCTGCTCACCGACGGATACACGGTCGACGAAGAGACCGGCGCTTTTGACTTTCTGATCCCCCACCCGGAGAGCGCGATCTTCGGATATCTGCGCCGCGAACCCGAGTTCGCGTCAGAGGCCAACAACCTTGCAGCCGTCGTCAACGTCTCCGAAGAACTCGACGCAAAGGACGAATACTTTTTCGACACGTACACGAAGACCCTGTACGTTTACGCTCCTTCGGGAACGTACGGATTCGCCGAAAAGGCGTGCGGCGTGACGATGGATCACACCGATCGGATCACGTTCCGCGGTCTGACTTTCACCCTGTTCCGCGACGCCATGATCAGCGGAAAATACTGTCACGGGATCACCGTCGACCGCTGCAGGTTCTCGAAATGCGCGGGTGACTGCGCCGTCGACTTCAACGGATGCGAACCCGGCAGAGATTTTGAGATCACCGTCGCCGACTCCGAGTTCACGCTCATGGGCTGCAGGGCATTCAGGGCAGTCGGATGCAACGTCGGAGCCGACTCTTTCAGCTGCCGCGGAAACGTCGAAGTCCGCAACAATCTGTTCGAATATACGAATCTGGCAAACGAGGGCGGACCGGACGGAGCCGCGGTCGCCGTGAATCAGGTCAACGAGGCGCACGTCCATCACAACGAGTTCAACTACGCTTACCGAGGCGCGGTCTCGTACTGCAGGTGCAAGAATCTGCTCGCGGAATACAACTCCCTCAACAAGTGCATGTACAACTCGTCCGACGGCGGCGTGTTCTACGCGAACGAGTCGCAGGAGGACCGTAACAACGTCATAAGATACAACGTCTTTTATCCCTCGAACTGGTACGCCGCATATATTGACGACAACGAACCGGGAACGGTGATGTACGGCAATCTCTTTTACCGCATCACGGGCGCGGTCGTCCACGAGGGACGAAGCAGCGTCCTGAATAACAACGCCCTGATCGGCTGCGGTTTTGCGGTCACTTCAGGCGTCCGCGAATACGTAGAGAACGCCGTCGCGGCGGGCGACCCCGGCGCGATCGCTTCCCATTATTACTACAGGGACTGGCAGCGGTTCTTCGACACGCTTGAAGCGAATCCCGAAATGAAGGCGGGATTTGAAAAGTATTACCCGGAAACGTTCGAACTGTCGCTCGACCTTGCCGACGTCGACTCGCCGAACTTCGTTCTGAATCCGGTCAACGAGATACGCGGCAACCGTTTCTTCTACGACGACGGAGCGGAGCATACCGAAGAGAACGTCACCTACGCGGGCTCCGTCAAGTGGTGCGACATCGCGGACAACCTTTTCTTCACGCACGACGAGAACCCGATATTCGTCAACCCTACGCTCGGCGACTACCGAATAAGGGAAGGCGCGGATTTCCCGGACATCCACTTTGAAGACGTGGGCCGATACTGATAATATGAAAAAAACCTGCAATAAAAAGGAGAGAACGGAAATGAAAAGGATCGTCTGTATTATCCTGACGGTCGTCACGCTCGCGGCTCTCGCCGCATGCGGAGCACGGAACAAAAGCATCGACTATCTTGTCCTTGTGAACAAGGAGAACAAACTTCCCGACGACTGGGAGGAAAAGCTCGAAACGGTCACCGTGAAGAACTCTCTCGGCGACGACGTCGAGGTCGAAAAGGAAGCGTACGGCGCGTACCTGAAACTGAAGGATGCGCTCGCCGCGGAAGACGTTCGCGTCGATCTCGATTCCGCGCGCAGGAGCGTCGCGGAACAGCAGAGGATATGGGACGATTTCATGGAAAAGTACGGTGAGACCTATACGAAGCGTACGGTAGCCGTCCCCGGATATTCCGAGCATCACACCGGTCTCGCTCTCGACCTGTACCTGAATATCGACGGCGAAGACGTTTACTATAACGAGGACATGGTGGAATATCCCGAAGTCTGGGAGAAGATCCACGCAAAGCTCGCCGAGTACGGTTTCATCCTCCGTTATCTTGAAGGCAAGGAAGCGATCACCGGATACGGCTACGAGCCGTGGCACATCCGCTACGTCGGTTCCGCCGAGATCGCGAAAGAGATCGCGGACAGGGGCGTTACGTTTGAAGAATACCTCGGCAGACTGCCGGAAGGCGACGTCGCTCCTCCGAAAGACTAATAATACCCGATTTTCCCGGCTGACGGTCTGCTTGACGGCTGTCAGCCGGGAATTGTTATTTACTACGGCGTCAGAATATGGTAAAATACTGAGCAAGGGAATAACCCCCGGGAAAGTGAGAATCACAAATGAATTTTGACTACGAAGGAAAAGGATATTTCGCGAAGATCAAAGAAAAATGCGTGTCGGTCGGGATGGAGGGAGAAGAGATCTTCCGTCTCTGCCCGGTCAGCGCGGTCGACGCCGGCGAAAGATCGGATGAAGAGATCTGCCTCGGCGCGCCCCGGATAGAGGAAAACGGCGACGGGACGGCCGTCGTATGGGAGGCGAAGTCTTCCCTTTGGGAAAAGAAAGAATACGTCTTCCGCTTCACGCCCGAATACGCGACGTACTGCGTGCGGGTGTGGGGCCGCGGCGCCGTCGACGGGGTCGATTTCTTTATCGGGGACAGAAAAGACAGATTTTACGGCAGCGGATACGAGGCGGCGGACTACACGGCGCCGCTCGGACTCGCGAACTCGGATCTCCCCGGCCGTATTTTTACAACTGCCGAAGATACTTACCTCGGCTTCAGCCTGACGGGCGGGTTCTCCCCCGTCCCTCTCGCTTTTTCGTTCCGCACGGCGGGCGTCGACGGGCGCTTTCTGCTCGGCGTCGCCGCCATGCCGGACAACTGCTCGTTCGACGGGCTGACGTACAAAAATCTGAAACTCGGTCTTGATATCGCGCGTTTCTGCCTGCACGCGGGCTTCGGCGGGTATCAGGAAGTGGACGGCTTCTGGGAAAGCCCGCAGATCGTCATGCTGACCGCCGATACCGATCTTGACTGCTTCCGCAGATACGCCGCGTGGCATTACGACCGCGGCGTACCGCGTGCCGCGACCGAAAACGTCCCCGCGTGGTGGCGCGGACCGTTTTACTGCGGCTGGAAGGAGCAGGCTGTCGCGCCGGGATACGGATCGATCTTCGACGCGGCGACACAGGACTGCTACAGCAGGATGGCTGACACTCTGGACGAGCGCGGTCTGCGCCCGTCCGTGATAATAATCGACGACAAATGGCAGAAGGAATACGGCACGGCCCTTCCGGACGAGGAAAAATGGCCCGACATGCGCGCCTTCGTCGATGAACAGCACGCAAAGGGCCGCCGCGTCGTTCTGTGGTTCAAGAGCTGGAACCCCGAGGGCCTTCCGGATGACGAGTGCATCCTGAGCGAAGACGGCAGAAAACTCTCGCTCGACCCTATGTCGCCCGCTTACCGCGCCCGCGTCAGGAACGTGATGCACACGCTTTTATCGGATGACGCGGGATGTATGAACGCCGACGGATTCAAGATCGACTCGATCATACGGATCCCTCTCGAGAAGAATATGAGGATACACGAAAAGGGATATTACGGCGTTTCCCTTCTGTACCGCTTTATGGAACTGCTTTATACCGAGGCGAAAAGGGTGAAACCCGACGCGCTGATGAACAACAGTTGCTGCCATCCGCTCCTCGCCGCGTTTACCGATCAGGCGAGGCTGCACGATACCCATTTCGCGCTGCGCGATTCCGTGCGCTTCATGAGGGAGCGCGCGGAACTGTTCGACGCGATGATACCGGGGATCTCGATCGATACCGACGCGGGATCGGGCGGGACGCGCAGGGATTTCATGCGCTACGCACGTGAATGCCGGAGCTTCGGAGTGCCCGATCTTTACGTGCTGAACCCGATCGAGGACAGCGCGGTAACGCCCGAGGACTGGGAGGAGATCCGGGAGATCTGGGAAGACTACAGACGCGAAAACGGGCTTGGATAAGAACTCTGAGGAGGAATGGTCATGAAAAGACTGCTGTCTTTCTTTCTCGCGATCGTTATGACGGCTGCGCTCGCCGCGGCGATACACGCCGGGGCGGCGAAGATCGTATTTTCGGACGTCGGCGCGGACCGTTGGAGCGCCGCGTCGATCGGATACGCCGTTGAAAACGGCTACATGAACGGCGTCGGCGGCGGTCTGTTCGATCCCGAGGGGTCGCTGACCCGCGCGATGGTCGCCACGGTTTTGTGGCGGCGCGAAGGGTCCCCCGTCCCGTCCGCGCAGAGCGGATTTTCAGACGTACCCTCGGAAGAGTGGTACACCGACGCCGTAGCGTGGGCTAGGAATGCCGGCGTCGTCAAGGGACTTACCGAAACCGCTTTCGGCCCCGACGAATATATCACAAGAGAGCAGCTCGCGACGATGCTGTTCAGATTTTCGTCTTCCGCTCCGGTATCCGTTCCCGAAAGAGCGGATCTCACTCCGTTTTCGGACGAAGAAAAAGTGTCGAGCTGGGCGGACGAACCGCTCGGATGGGCGGTAGAAGCCGGCATCATCAACGGAACGGACGGGAACCGTCTTGCGCCTGACGGATTTGCCACGCGCGAACAGTTCGCGGCGATAATCGAGAGGTACGACAGGTCGTTCAAACTCGCGTATAACGAGCCCGTCCTTTTCTCGCATTACACGGAACCCGAGTATCCGCTCGTGACGGACGCCGATTTCTACGTTTCGACGGACGGTTCCGATGAAAACGACGGATCGTTCGACCGTCCTTTCAGAACGTGGGAGCGCGCACGCGACGCGGTGCGCACGCTCGACAGGGCGGGACGGAGCGGTATCAAGGTCGCCTTTATGGCGGGCGATTACGGCCCACTCTCGATCGAACTGACCGAAGCGGATTCCGGCACGGCGGAATGTCCGATAACTTACTGCAAATACGGCGACGGGGACGTCGTCTTCAACAACGGATTCGACGTCAAGGAGGAGGAGTTCCTCCCTCTCGACGAGGCGGAGCGCTCACTCTTCTCCGCCAAATCCGCGGACCTGATAAAGAAAGCCGACGTGTCGGCAAAACTCGTCGGTTACGATCCGACAAACTGTCTGATCCTGTCCGAATCCGGCGCACTCAATCTCGCGCGATATCCCAACCTCTACCCGGACGGAACGGATCAGCTTATCCAGTCGGGAGTCGCGTACGATCCGAATCATATCCACCTCTACAACGCGCTTTACAAGAACCGAATCAAAAAATACCACTCGACGGACGGTCTTATCCTTTACGGATATATCGCGACGGGCTGGTACAAAGACATGATCGAAACCGACGGGTACGAAGAGGATCCCGAGACGGGGAACTACGTTTTCTACGTGCCGCATCCGGAAAACGTCTATTGGGGTTACGGACCGCAGCTCGGAGACGGATTCGCGACGGACTATTTCCAGATGGCGATCCTGAACGTGTCGGACGAACTTGACTCCCCGGGAGAATTCTGGATCGACAAAGACACCGGCACGTTTTACGTGTATGATCCGGCGGGCGGTTACTGTTTCCCGGGCGGGAACGGAATGATCAAGGTCGGCCGGGCGCATAATATCACTCTTCTCGGACTCGATTTCAAAAATTCCGCAGACTGTATTATCAGCGCGAGAGAACACCCGCGGGATCTGACGATCGACAGATGCTCCTTCTCCGGATGCTCCGCTCAGAATATGATCGACGTCCTGGGGACGGATCGCGGGGAACCCCTCGATCTTCTCGTAACCGGATGTTCCTTTTCGTCCTGCTCGTGTACGGCGCTTTACGTTGACTCCGTGAATCTCGACGATCCGTTCCATACGGGGACAGGCGTCGTCGTCGATAACAACTATTTCACGCTGACCAATCTGCAAAGCAGCTTCTGGTCTGCGATCACCGTCGACGTGCCGGGCCCCGTCGTTACGCACAATTATTTCGAGAAGTGTTACTGGACGTGCGTCGGCTTCGGAAACGCGACCGATATGATCGCCGAATACAACGTGTTCGACGAACCGGTCTGCAACGGAGACGACGCGGGAGCTTTCGGGCAGGGACGGCAGGTATGGACCTGCGGGAACGTCATCAGGTACAACCTTTTCATGAATATAAAGGGAGGGGTCAACGGAAGGTTCGGCGTATATCTCGACGATGCGATCGGAGTGGAAGTATACTCGAATCTGTTCTACAACGTAGACGTCTCCGTGATGAACAACGATATCAGCAAGTACAACACTTTCTGCGACAACGCGACCGTCAAAGGGCCCGAGGTGTGCGATTACCGTTTCGACCACACTCTTGCCGTTATTGAGGCGATGACGGAAGGGGACGAGGACAGCATTCTGAACTCCGCCTCATACAGGCGATGGGTCGAAGGGTTCGCCTACTTCGATTCACACCCGGAAGTCAAAGAAGAAGCTGCCCGGAAATGGCCCGAACTCTTCACGTTCACGACCGATCTTTCACGCCGGCAGGAGCGTGAGTTCTGCGAGAACTCCTCGCTCGTCATCACCGGAAACCGGAGTTTCAACGAGACGGCGAAGCAGCCCGAGTTCGTTGATATCTTCGCCCGGTATTCGACGATAGAGGACAATATCGCGTATTCCTTTGAAGATAACCCGATCTTCGTCAACCCGACAAGGGGAGATTACCGCATACGGGAGGACGCAGATTTCCCGGATATACATTTTGAAAATATAG
>JAFWPR010000038.1 GCA_017545225.1 Clostridia bacterium | reverse complement strand
GGCGAGAACGTCGTCTTGCTCGTGCCGGTGGTGACGCCTTTTTCAACCGCCCACAGGACCGCGTCGTAGTAGTACTCGCCCGCTTTCACGTCGGTGAACGGGTTGGTCGAGCTTGCCGGCTTCGGAGAACCCGCCGCACGCCACAGGAACGTAACGACCTGACCTCTGGTGCAGGGATCCTCGGGCGAGAACGTCGTGCTGCTCGTACCGGTGGTGATGCCCTTCGCTACCGCCCAGTTGACGGGAGCCGCATAGTATTCGTCGGCGGGAATGTCGTCGAATACGATAGCCGGACCGGGCTGCGGAACTGCCTCGTCGGAGAGAAGGAACGCGGCATGGTTGAAGGAGGACTTCTGAGCGACGCCGTAGGTGAAGTCGCCGAGGGAGACGCCGTAGTAGGTCTCTGATTCGGCAGAGCTGCCTGAGCCTGCTTCCGCTCCGACGGAGAGATATACGCAGTCGCCCGCGTCGGCGGTGCCGCCGTCACAGATCTCGGAGAACGGGATGGACCATTCGAGGATCGCATAATCTCCGTCGTAAGCGACGGTGAAATCCTCGCCCGCTACAGGGAGATAGGAGTCGGAGTTTCCTCTCTGGTCGTCGGCATAGTATCCGAGTTGAAGTTCGTCGGTATCGGTACGCCTGCAGACCGCGAAATAGAAGTTGCAGACCTTGCCTTTGTCTCTCGTCTGCTTCACGTCGGAGGAGATGGTGAAAGCGACGTTCCTGCAGAAATCGTCCTTCGGGTACGGACCTTCCTCGTCAACGGGGATGACCTGTTTGATCTCAGCAGGTTTCGACTTGACCGCAACATTGATCTGGCCGTCGCTCCAGGAGAAGTAGTACTCCATATATTTGAGCATATCGAGGCCGAGCTCCAGAGCGGCGGAGTTCGAAAACGGGACGTGCAGGAAGGTGTTGTCCTCGTCGACGTCGATGTCGGCTTTCTCATATTCGCCTTCGCTGATGACGCCGTCTTTTTTCAGAACGGACGCGTCGACTTTTTTGACGGTCACGTTCACTCCTTCGGGCGTGTGACCCGACGGGTTGATCGAGTCGGCGGAAGCAATGATGGAGATCGATGACAGAGTCATCAGAACAAAGAGGAGGATCGCTACTGCTTTTTTCATGGTTTTTTTCCTTTCAATAAATTTTCACGAACGACGCGGCGATGATCGCCGCTTCTTATCATCAATTATAACGCCTCAGCGTTTCGTTGTCAATGGAATTTAACGCCTTAGGGTAACAGGAGTTACCCTACCGTCCCGTATTTTGTCGCGGGATCGGAAAAATACCCGTCGAGCCAATCGAATCTGTTCACGATCCATTCCCTCAGGTATTCGGCGTTTTCCCGCCACGTTTCGAATCCGAGCGTCTCGTCCGTCTCGGCGACGATGCGGCGGTTCAGTACCTTCCACTTGTCGAAGTTTTTGTTCATCTCGTCTTCCCACGATCCGAGCGCCTCGTCGATCGAGGCGAGCGCCGTTTCCTCGAGCGTATCCTTTACCTCGCCCCATCTCTCGGTCACGAGATCGACGAACCACTCGCGCTTCATCAGCCACGAGAACCAATCGTTGGACCTCGGGGTATCGTATCCGCGGATCCCGCCCGTGAAGTCGGGATTTCCGGCGAATATCCCCTTCCAGTCTCCGCCGTAAACGGCCTCGTCGTTGCCGTACGCGATATCGAAATCCCACGGGCAGGTGCAGTACAGTTTCCCGCCCGCTTTTTTGAGAAAGAAAAACGACGAGGAGCCGACGTCCGAGTTCATCGCGATCTCGTGAAGCAGATACATATCGACGAAAGAGGGAAGATCGATCAACTCGCTCACCGTCTCTTCGTCGCCCTCGGCGATCGCTTCGTCGACGTTCTTGAAATAATCGCGTATGAAACGCCATTTCGCCATGGTCATCACGTCGGACTTTATTGAGAACGCCCGCTCGCGGACGTTGAAGTAGTAGGGGATATCTCCGCCGTTGATATTGACGTACTCGTCGAGTTCGATCAGATAGTCGGTGTCGGGTTCCTCGGGATCCTCGTTCATCACGATCCTGTATTTCCCCTCGCCGTGATGTTCGACCAGTTCGTAAACTCCGAAATAAACGCCGTTCATATAGAACTGAACGAACGACGAGGACGAAGTAAAGCCGATCCCGTCGAGTTTTTTGCCCATCGCGAACGTTACGTGGTCGCGGAGCAGCGACTTGTCGGTGTGATTGGCGAGCAGGACCCAGCTTTTGGACGGGCCGCCGCCCTGTCCGAGCAGGTTGATCTTTTCGTCGAACTTGATCCTGTACGGTTTTTTGGGCATATGGAAGGTCGAGTTCCCGCGGCACTTCATCTGCGCCGGAAGATCTTTGAAATCGTATTTACCGCCGTCGGAGCCCTCGAGCGTCACGGTGACGGGGTAATACTCCCTTACGACGATCGGGGAGCCGCTTTCCGTCTTCACGCGTATTTCCGGGAATAAAGCGGGGGCGGAAATGATTTCCGTCCCCGTCGTATCCTCCGATGTCGCGCCGTCCCCCGCGTCGTTCGCGCAGGAGACGAAGATCGCCGCCGCCGTCAGGACGGCGAGGATCAGCGATAGTATTTTAGAGGTGTTTTTGTTCATGAATTCAGATAATTGACGTATGAGGCGAGGAACGCGAGCACTCCGCCCTGTCCCCATCCGTTGTTTTCGTCGTAAGTCGTGTTATAGTTTCCGTGTCCGTCGCTGTTGTAGGCGCCCCATCCTCCGGACGGTCCGCTCGTTCCGCGGACGACGCCGCCTTCGTGAATGTCGGCGAGCAGCGCCTTGGCGGAACGCGTGATCTCGTCGAGCGGGACGTTCCCGAAGCGACCGTTCTCTTTGGCTTTCATCACGCCCCACATGATCATGCCGGTAGCCGACGAATCGGAGGGAGCGGATTCTCTCGGTTCGGAAAAACTCCACGGGAAGCTGCCGTCGTCGAGCCGGTACTTCATCGTTTTATCGATGAACTTCACGCTTCTCTCGGCCGTCGCGTCGTCCGGGCAGTACTTCAGAACGGTCCCGAGCGCGAACATGAACCATCCGGTTCCTCTGCCCCAGCCGTCTTCGCCCTGATATAAGCCGCCGTTTTGATATCCGTGGTAAACCCGCTCGGTGACGCGGTTGATGCCGCATTTGAAATAATTGCTTACCTGAAGCCGTGCGAGATCAGCCGTTTCTTCGTCCCCGAACAGTTCCGCGTATTTCGCAAGGAACGGTGTGAACATTCCCGTGCCGTCGACGTATATGTCCTGATGTTCCCACGAATTGTCGTATTTGAGCTCGCCGAGAACGTCGGTCGGCCATTCGTCGGTCTGTTTTCTCAAACTTTCGATGAGCGGCAGATAACTTTCGTCGCCCGTCTTTTCATAAAGACATATGAGAGCGTATCCGGTAAGCCCGAATTCGTTCGTAATATCGACCTTTCCCGTCCCGATCCAGAAGTCGATATAATTCTTGACCGAGTCCCATCTTCCCGCTTCGATCAGACCTATGAGCAGGGTGCCGGGCATCGACCCGGAGATATCGACGGACGGATTTTTTTCATACTCCGCGATACAATCGTCGAGCATCGTCTCGGCGTAGTCCGCGACCTCCTCGACGACGGGCGCGAACAGATCGACGAGATTCACGAATTCCGTTTTGTCAAACCGTTCCAGAATTGCCGCCACCTGTTCTCTCGTTGCGCTGCCGAGGGGATCGACCGTCTTGACGGTCACCCCGCGGATCAGGCCGATGCCGACCGCCCAGCGGACGGCGTCCGTCGCCCACGCGTCGATCTTGTCCTTGTCCGTAAAGGCGGAAACGTCGCCTTTTTCGGAAACGTCGAGTTTCTTGAAACCGCAGTAGCGGTAGAGGATCGTCGCGAGCTGTTCTCTCGTGATAACGCCGTCCGGGTCGAACCGCCCGCCGCCGACGCCGGTGACGACGCCGGTCGACTCCGCCCACGCG
>JAFWPR010000037.1 GCA_017545225.1 Clostridia bacterium | reverse complement strand
CATATTGATCCCTCTGTAGGCGATATACCTGTCGGTGATCGCCGCCATTTCCTGACGGGAGAGATTCGCCTCGGGTTTGAACAGACCGCCGGGATAGCCGTTGACGAGCCCCGTTTTCGACGCCCAGCCGACGTAAGGCGCATACCACTCGTTCGCCGGTACGTCTTTGAACTTGTCGGTCGTCTCGGGCGTTCCTCCGTCGATTCGGCAGAGGATCGTGACGAACATTCCGCGCGTCAGAGAACTCTCGGGCTCGAATTTCGTCGCGGACGTCCCGACCATGAGACCGTTTTCGTATACGTACCTGACGTATTCGTAATACCATTCGGTCTTCGGTACGTCCTTGAAATCCATCGTCATGGGCTCCGACGACGCAGCCGCCGGGATAAGAGCGATCAGAAAGACCGCCGCTATTATGAGCGAAACCGCTTTTCTGAACATCGCGCCGTACCTCCGGTCATACTTAAACGTTAAAGCGGAAAAGGGTGACGTCCCCGTCCTTCATTACGTAGTCTTTTCCCTCGCTTCTGACGAGCCCCTTCTCTTTCGCCGCAGCCATTGAGCCGCAGGCGATCAGGTCGTCGTAAGCGACGATCTCCGCGCGGATGAAGCCGCGTTCAAAATCGGTGTGGATCTTGCCCGCGGCCTGAGGCGCTCGAGTTCCCTTGACTATCGTCCAAGCGCGGACTTCTTTCGGTCCCGCGGTGAGGAAGCTTATGTATCCGAGAAGCGAATAACTCGCTTTGATCAGCCGGTCGAGACCGCTCTCTTTGATACCGAGTTCTTCGAGAAATTCCCCTTTTTCGTCCTCGTCGAGTTCTGCGATCTCAGCTTCTATTGAAGCACAGATCGGGATCACCTCGGCGCCCTCTTCGGCGGCGATCTCTTCGATCTGCTTGTAGTAAACGTTATCGGGGGAAACTCCCGCCGCCTCATCCTCGGCGACGTTAGCGGCATAGATGACCGGTTTCATTGTCAGGAGTTCGACTTCACCGAGAAACGCTTTTTCATCGTCCGTGAGGTCGACGCTTCTCGCCGTTCTGCCGTTTTCGAGCTCAGCCATCAATTTACGGTAAACTTCGAGCGCCGCGGCGGCGCTCTTGTCTCCCTTGACGAGTTTCTCCGTCTTGGCGATGCGTCTTTCGAGCACTTCGATGTCGGCGAAGATCAACTCGAGATTGATCGTCTCCATATCGCGTTTGGGGTCGACCGCACCGTCGACGTGTACTATGTCGGGATCCTCGAAACAGCGGAGAACGTGTATGACTGCGTCAACGTCCCTGATATGGGACAGGAATTTGTTTCCGAGGCCTTCGCCTTTGGAAGCGCCTCTGACAAGGCCCGCGATATCGACGAATTCGATGACGGCGGGCGTGTAAAGCTCCGGGGAGTACATTTACGCCAGAACGTCGAGTCTTTTATCGGGGACGCGCACCATGCCTACGTTCGGGTCGATAGTACAGAACGGATAGTTCGCGCTCTGCGCTCCGGCGCCGGTCAGCGCGTTGAAAAGCGTACTTTTTCCCACGTTCGGGAGACCAATTATTCCGAGTTTCATTGAAGTGAAAAACCCTCGTTTCCATAAAACTTTATTATGAGTATTTTATCATAACGCGCCGCGTTTTGTCAATTAAAAAAGGGCCCGTTCCCGGCCGGGACGGACCCGCGTTTCACACTTTTGCGGATATCTGATCTTTCAATCTTAAGATGATCCGTTTTTCGAGTCGGGATATGTACGACTGAGATATTCCGAGCCTGTCCGCTACTTCTTTCTGCGTCATCTCACGTTTGCCGAACAGCCCGTATCTCATTTCGATTATATCCCGTTCACGTGCGTCGAGCGACGCGACCGCTTCGCGCAAGATCCTCTCCTCCTCGTTTTTTTCGATGCCTGCGCTGACCGAATCGTCGTCGGAGCCTATTACGTCGGAGAGAAGCAGCTCGTTGCCGTCCCAGTCGACGCGAAGAGGTTCGTCGATCGAAACGTCGCCTCTGTGGGACGCGTTTTTTCTGATAAACATCAGGATCTCGTTTTCTATACAGCGGGAAGCGTAGGTCGCGAGTTTTATGTTCTTTTCGGGACGGAAGGTGCGGATCGCTTTTATGAGCCCGATCGTTCCGATCGAAATAAGATCTTCTATTCCGATGCCTGTCCCGTCGAATTTCTTCGAGAT
>JAFWPR010000036.1 GCA_017545225.1 Clostridia bacterium | reverse complement strand
CGAGTTCCTCGAGCTTGTCGAGGTCTTCCATCTCGCCGTTTCCGGACGTGATCTTTTTAAGGATCTCGAGCATCCTGACCATACCGATACGGCAAGGTGCGCATTTACCGCACGATTCATCGACGGTAAATTCAAGGAAGAACTTGGCGAGGTCGACCATGCAGGTGTCCTCATCCATAACGATAAGTCCGCCGGAACCCATCATTGAACCGATCTTGATAAGGTTGTCGTAGTCGATCGGAGTGTCAATGAGAGAAGCGGGAATGCAGCCGCCGGAAGGACCGCCGGTCTGAGCGGCTTTGAACTTCTTGCCGTTAGGAACGCCGCCGCCGATCTCCTCGACGATCTCACGAAGGGTCGTGCCCATCGGGATCTCAACGAGTCCGGTGTTGGTGATCTTACCGCCGAGCGCGAAGACCTTGGTACCCTTGGAAGTCTCGGTCCCCATTGAAGAGAACCATTCCGGACCTTTCAGGATGATCTGAGGAATGTTGGCGTAGGTCTCAACGTTATTGATGATCGTGGGTTTGCCGAACAGGCCTTTTACAGCCGGGAACGGGGGACGCGGTCTCGGTTCGCCTCTGTTGCCCTCGATAGACGTGAGAAGAGCTGTCTCTTCGCCGCAAACGAACGCGCCTGCGCCGAGACGGATGTGGATATCGAAGTTGAATCCGGTACCGAGAATATCCTTTCCGAGCAGACCGTATTCTCTCGCTTGTTCAATAGCGATATTGAGACGGCGGACTGCGATCGGGTACTCTGCTCTGACGTAGATCCAACCTTCATCGGCTCCGATGGCGTATCCCGCGATAGCCATTGCTTCGAGGACAGCGTGCGGGTCGCCCTCAAGAACGGAACGGTCCATGAACGCGCCGGGGTCGCCCTCGTCGGCGTTGCAGACGACGTATTTCTTATCGGAAACGCTCGCCTTGGCGAAAGACCACTTTCTGCCTGTGGGGAATCCGCCGCCGCCGCGGCCGCGAAGGCCGGATCTGTTCATGACGTCGATAACGTCGTCCGGGGTCATTTCTTTAAGAACTTTAGCAATGGCAAAATAGCCGTCCATCGCGATGTACTCGTCGATATTTTCCGGGTTTATGACGCCGCAGTTGCGAAGAGCGACTCTCTTCTGCTTCTTATAGAACGCGGTCTCGTTGAGAGACGACGCGTGAGGCGCCTCTTCCTGCTTTTCATTGTAAATAAGGCGCTGGACCGGACGGCCTTTGAGGAAGTGTTCCTCGACGATCTCGGGAACGTCCTCGGGTTTGACCATGCTGTAGAAAGTACCCTCGGGATAGATGATCATTACGGGGCCGAGAGCGCAGAGTCCGAAGCATCCGGTCTGTACTATCTTGACCTCTTCCTCGAGACCCTTCGCTTTGATCTCAGCTTCAAGGGCTTCTCTGACCTTGACGCTGCCGGAGGAAGTACATCCCGTCCCTCCGCAAACCAGTGCATGAATACGAAACATGTCGACCTGTCCTCCTTGTTATTTAGTCGCCGCGCCGATGGTGTATTCAGAGATCGGTTCGCCGCCTTTGAGGTGGCGCTCGATGACTTCCTTCGCCTTTTCGGCATTCATCTTTACGTAAGTGACTTTTTCCTTGTCCTTTTCATAGATCTCGACGACCGGCTCATACTGGCAGATGCCGATGCATCCGGTCTGAGTGACCATCACGCGGTCGGAGAGACCCGCTTCGCTGACGCCCTCAACGAACGCGTTAAGAACCGGGCGCGCTCCCGCGGCTATCCCGCAGGTAGCCATACCGACGACAACTCTTATGTCATCGCCCGCGCTGTTTCTCAGCGAAACTTTGTTCTGCATCTTTTCCTTGATTGCCATCAATTCCTCGATTGATTTCATACTGCTGCTTTCCTTCCTTAAGTGTTTATTTAAAATAATAAATAATTATTTTATCTCTTGATAAGCTTCCGCGAGGTAATCGCGGATCCATGCGAGAACTTCGGCGCTCGAAAGCGGGATACCGTCGCCCAGGACCGATCTGAGTTCGGCGCAGGACAACCTCACTTCCCCGCCGTCCATCAAGTGTACGAACGTAAAGTTGACGTCCGGGTTTCCCTGAATGAGCGTTACGAACGTGTCCTTAATGTCTCCCATGGGAATAAAATCTATATGGTCGGGATGAAACGTCGCGACAAGCGTCGTTCCGTGATGCTCCGGAGAATCAGAAACTGCGACGGAGGAGACGGTAACGTCTCCGCCTGTCTGTTCGGCGAGCATTTTGAGGAACGGGACGCCGAGTCCGACTCCGCGGGTTTTTCGTGTGGTAAAAAAGGGATCTGTCAGCCGTTCAAGCTGATCTTTAGTCATGCCGCATCCGTCGTCGGTGACCTTGAAGGTGAGCATGCCGCCCCTGTCGTCAAGCGTGACGTCAATATTATCGGCGCCCGCACGGACGGAGTTCATGACGATGTCGAGAACGTAAAGCGAGAATTCCTCCATACGTTCGGTCACCTCCCGAGAAGATAATCAATCAGCCGTCGGCGCACCAGATCGGATGAATACGGATCGTCGCAAAGTTCGATCGTCTCGGAACCGTCGGAAATACTCCAAAGATTATGAGCGTCCGAAGAAACGACCTGTTTGAGCCCCGAGAGGATAGGAAAACGTCTTGCGTATTCTTCGGAGTTGCCGCCGTCGTTCAATTCGTATGCGGAAAAAGGAGGCGTATCGGGAAACGTACCCAGGATAGAAACGATACCGTTCGCCTGTCTGTCTATATGCGCGGGATACACGACCCCTCCGAGAGACAGGACAGTTTCGCAAGCGGAGTTGAGATCAAGCGACGTCGCATTTATGATGAGATCTTCAATCTCGCATAAAGGCTCGTCGTTTTCGTCGACAACTAACTGCCTGCCGAATATCTCGGGGCGGTTTCTGACTTTGATCAGTTTATCTTCCGCGATCCTGTCCATCTCAAGAGCGGATTCAAGGGTCGGAAACAAACATATAACGTGTACGTCTTCGGATGTAGTAAGTTCCATACCCGGGACAGGGACAATGCCGTATCTTTTGCAGTGTTCAAAAAAGGCTGGACAGTTTTTTGCAGAATTGTGATCCGTCAGTGCAAGAAGCGTGATCCCGTTGAGAGACGCCATTCCCGCGATATTGGCGGGAGTCATATCGTCGTCTGCGCAAGGGGACAGGCACGAGTGAACGTGAAGATCGTATCGGTACGCGCTCATGAGACAGTCCCGTATCTGCCCAAAGCAACGCAAAGCTCGTAAACGGAAAGGCCGGAGGAAAGTACGGTAACGTCTTTTTCACGAGCCGCAGCAAGCGCGTCAGGCATAAGCGAAACATTCTCCGCAAGCAATATCGCGGCGGCATCGGTGAGCGACGCCACGGCGATAACGTTGACGTTGTTCATAATCGTAATCCAAAGATCATCAGCTTCGACCCTGCTCATAGCTCGGGAGAGAAAATCACCTGCGTATACTCCCTCGAAATCCCGGTCGATACCTCCGGTCACGACGGAAAGAGAAAGGGAGTCGACTATTTCTGAAAGTTTCATTTTATGCATCAGGTTCCTGAGAACCTTCCTTTTCCTTTGAGGAACGACCGCGAAACTCTCGGAACGCATCAGCAAGAGTCGTATCCTTGTGACGTTCGAGATAATCGTGGAACATCTCTCTCATAATGACCGTACACTCGTCTGCATTGGTTTCGTTTTTGACGATATCCTCCGCGAATGCCATGCAAGTAGGCGCGCCGCATGATCCGCAGTCAAGTCCGGGAAGATCAGATGCGATCGATTCGATCTCGGCCATCATCCGCATTGCCTCGTTCCTGTCGTCGGAGAGAAGCATACCGGGATCGAACTTGACGCTCTCGTCGACGAAGAACCTATCAGGAACGTCAACTTCACGCGGCCTGTTCGGAGACACGGGAAGATATCTCTTGAGCGTCTGAAGACGGGCTTGAGCAATATACGGGTTTGCGACGGTCATTGCACCGCCCACGCAGCCGCCGTTACAGGCGTTGAGCTCTATGAAATCAAGGTCGGTAAAATCGTCGTTCTCGATCTGTTCGAGGACCTTGATACAATTCTCTATTCCGTCGGCGGCAAGGTATTTATCGTTGAACACAGCCGAAGACTCACCGCCGGTCGACGCCCAGCCGACACCGATCAGTCCGGATGAGGCTGAATGCTCCGGCACGTCTATCCCGTCCATAACGTCGATAAGACGGAAGTACAGATCCCGCATCGAAAGTACACGGTCGACGTTGTTCTTGGAACCGGCAAAGCCGTTTTTTACGTAACTGACCTTTGCGGTACATGGAGAGATGAAGTAAATACCGATATCCTCCGGAGCGACGTCAGGTCTCATCTCTCTCATCCGATCGCGGGCGACAGCCGCCGCGACTTCGATCGGAGGGAGGATAGGCATGATGTTGTCGGATAGATACGGGAAGTTGATGTTGATCATCCTTGTGATGACAGGGCAAGCTGAACTGATAACAGGTTTTCTTACGCCTGATTTTCCGAGATAAATGCGCGTATAAGCGGATACCATCTCGGCAGCGCCGGCGACCTCGAAAACGTAATCGAATCCGAGGCGGTAAAGTCCTTCGATAATATAATCGATGCTCTCCATGTTGTCGAACTGACCGTAAAGAGCGGGCGCCGGCAAAGCTACTTTGACCTTGAAATCGGAAAGAGTTTCAAGTCCGTCGTGCGTTGCGCGTTTTGCTTTGTGCGGACAAACCTTGATACACTCGCCGCAATCTATACAGCGTTTTGAGTTGATCACGGCATGACCGTCCCTGATCCTTATGGCTTCGGTGGGACACCTTTTAAGGCAGGTCGTGCAGCCTTTACATTTTTTCACGTCAAGAGAAACAGAATGCTTATATTCCTGCACTTTCCGTCTCCTTTCCCATCGGGATCAGGCGATCTTCACAGTCATCGTTATTGTGGTCCCCCGTCCGAGTTCCGTGTCGATCTCCATCGTGTCGGTGTATTTTTTCATGTTCGGCAGACCCATCCCGGCTCCAAAGCCGAGGGATCTGATGCTGTCGCGAGCAGTCGAATAACCCTCCTGCATGGCAAGAGAGACGTCCGGGATACCCGGTCCCGTGTCGGTAAGAACAATCTTGATCTCGTCGTCGGATACGATAACGTCTGCAGAGCCGCCGTTAGCGTGGATGACCATATTGATCTCACCCTCGTACATTGCGATCGAGACGCGTCTTATGTATTCCGGTGCAATACCGAGCTGCCTCAGTTTTTTCTTCACCGTTACGGACGCACCGCCGGCGGAAGAAAAATCCTCGCCGTCGACGTCAAAGTGAAAAACTATGTTTTCCGCCATAGCTCAGTTATGATGTTCTCGTGCGACCAGACCGGAAGTGTAAAGCTTCCCGCATGCCTCGTACGCGCGGTAGGCGGATTTCATAACGACGATATCGCAATCCTCGGCAAGACGGATCATATCGGGCGTAGGCGTTTTGTCACGGACAAAAACGATACAAACCATGTCCATCATGCTTGCGGTCCTTACTACCTGCTCGTTTACAAGGCCGGTCAGAAGTACGCCCTGGTCCTTGACGAAAGCAAGGACGTCGCTCATCATATCACTGCAGCAGGCGTTGAAGACTTCGCCGTCAAGGAGCGTCGTGTCGTCCGTCATAAGTTCGGCGGACAAGAGCTCCTTCAGTTCACGTATTTTCATACGGTCCCTCTCAATACTTCTCGAGTATTCCCTTGATCTGGTTAGGATCGAGTCTTCCGTAAACGTCCTCTCCGATCATCATGACGGGAGCGAGGCCGCAGGCGCCGATACATCTCGTAGCGTCCAAAGAGAACTTGAGATCCTCGGTAATGCCGCCGCTCTTGATCCCGAGAAGAGATTCGAGTTTTTCCATAACGGCGCCGGAACCTTTGACGTAGCAAGCTGTTCCGAGGCAAACGCTGATCGGATGCTCTCCCTTCGGGTTGAGAAGGAACTGCGAATAGAACGTAGCGACCCCGAACACCTCCGACACGGGCATTCCGAGACCGTGTGCGATGCGGATCTGAACCTCCGTGGGAAGGTAGCCGTAAATGTCCTGCGCCTCCTGAAGAGTAGGCATCAAAGCGCCGCCTTCACCGCGGTGCTTTTCAATGACCGCCTCAAGCGCTGCGCGCTGTTCCTCTGTTTCACGGAAAGGAACTGAAGTCATCTGCTTTTTCATTGTATATCCTCCTGAATGATTTTTACTGATTTGAAGGGACCGGCAGGAATTCTTCAATCCTGTCGGCGACTTTTTCCACTTCGTCATTCTCGTACAGTTCGATAGAACCGCGGTCGCAAAGAGACGCAAACGCGGGGTGTACGGGAAGACGGGCGAGCAGCGGAACTCCCAACCTTTCTGAGATCTCATCGGCGTGTGACTCGCCGAATATCGGGATCTCACGTCCGCAATCGGGACATTTGACGTAACTCATATTCTCGATCATACCGAGAACGGGAACGTCCATCAGATTTGCCATCTTGACCGCTTTTTCAACGATCATAGAAACGAGGTCCTGCGGCGTTGAAACGACGATAATACCGTCGACGGGTAAGCTCTGAAAGACCGTAAGCGGAACGTCGCCTGTCCCCGGGGGCATATCGACAAACATATAGTCTACGTCCGCCCAGAAGACCTCAGACCAGAACTGATGTATCAGCCCGGAGATCACCGGACCGCGCCATACGACGGGGTCGGTCTCATTCTGAAGAAGAAGATTGACGGAGATCACGTCGATTCCGGTCGCTGTTCTGCGCGGAAGTATCAGATCGCCGGCAGACTCGACGCCCCCTTTGATCCCGAAAGCTTTCGGGACGGACGGGCCTGTGACGTCTGCGTCCAGGATCGCGACACCGTACTCCCGGCGTTTCATAGCAACGGATAACAGAGAGGTCACGAGCGACTTGCCTACTCCGCCTTTACCGCTCACGACGCCGATAACGCGGCTTACGCGCGAGCCGTCTGAAAGCGGGAGTTTCGACGGCGCGGAACTCTCTCTTGACGAGCAGTCGGCGCCGCAAGTTGAGCAATCATGCGTGCAGTTATTCTCATCCATTTTATTATTTTTCCTTAAAAAGACAAAATTTTACCCACTCCATTTAATTATATAGTATTCAAGCAAAAAATACAAGCGGAAAATTGCTTAACTTTCTGCAAATACCGACATTTTTTTGAAGTTTATTTATCCTCGGTCTTCTTTTCTTCCTCGGATTTAACGACGTATCTCTCAAGTATCAAACCGAGCGCCCAAAGGATCAGAGGAATGAGAAGCGACGGTATTACGGAAAAAACGGCGGAAATAAAGTGCGGCGGAACGTCGCCGAACAGAGAACTTACTGCGGGAACGAGAAGAGTGAGAACACATGCGGCAACGACAAGGGCAGCGTAAAGATAATACGCTCTGGCAGGTCTTCCCTTCTTTTTACGCCAGTAAGTAAGAAGGCACGTTACGGTCGAAAACTGAACGAGAAGCATCGCGATAAAAGACGCGGACGCGGTACCCGCAGAGCCGGTGGGAACGATTAAACCGGAGAGCGGGACCAAAGAGCATATCGCACCGGTAACGATCCCCGCCGCCGAGCAGAACAGCGCCTTGGGAACGGAGATCCCCTCACCTTCCTTTTTTCGTGATGTTAGTTTAACACCTTCTCTGAAAGCAAGTGACAGGACGGCGGCAAAATCGAACAGAAGTCCGAGCGCAAGTATCCCGACGGGATTCGTAAGTCCGACTCCGGTGAATACGGCGACAAGAGCCGCTATTATCCTCGCGGACTGAGAAAAGACGATGTACAGAAGGGCGTCGGAAAGATTTGTGAGAGCCAGGACGGAGGATAAATACGCTCTGCACGATTCGGCAAAACCGCCGCTTCCCTCTGCAGCGGAAGGATAAACGGTGATCTTGCTTCTTCTTTTTAACGTCTGAGGTATCGGACGTCTTTCGGAAGGAGAGACGGCCGCGCCTACCGTCGCTCCGTTCATCATACGGCTGTCAAGTGCCTCTTTCGTAACGACGGTTATCTTTTCGCCGCATTTCGCGATCTTACCGACGACGGCGCACCTCATATCCGAAATTGCGGTCCTCTTCAATTCAGGGTCACCGTATGCAGGAACTTTGACGGCGTAAAAGCCGCGAGGAAGTTCCTCGATCCTCAGAAAATCTTCGCAGGTGAAAACGGGAACGTCCTCCTTGAAAAAGCCCTTTGCTTTGAGATACTCAACGTCTTCGGCAGGATCCGAAGTAAGAAGCGATATGGAAACGTTAAGTCCGGAAAGAGCCGATGAATAAAGCTCCGCCCGTTCGGAAAGAGGCTCCGCAAACGATACGAAACCTTCGAATCGCATACGGCTGTGAAGTATCCCGGCATGCTTGATATACGTGTACGGGGAATTCCTCGTAGCCACGGCTATTACTTTTTCACCGCGCGCGGCGGCGGCGTCCGCCTCCTTTAGAATGTTTTCTTTCAAAACGTCTCCGAGAAACTCGCTCCCTCCGGCATCGATGTATCTGTCGCACATAGAGAGTATCGCGCGGATATTACCCGACGCGACAGCTTCTACTCCGTCGCCTCTCAATGCCACGACCGTATTAATGAGATATCCGTCCTCTCGGCTTACGGCACGATCCATAACGCGGATCGTCGGGGAAACCTTTCTTCCGTATGTTTCGGAGATACGGACGGCTGCTTTTTCAAGCATGATTTTACCGGAGTCCGCTTTTTTTTCAAAACGGTCGGAAAGAGACGACGAGTCGTCCGTCATGCTCGAAGTCGCAAACAGCAGTCTGATCAGTTCGTCCGGCTCTCCCTCCCCGGAGCGGTAAAATCTTCCCGCGCGCCAAAAAAGAGTCATGTCGGCGTCACCGCTTTTGAAAGCAGATGCGTCAGCAACGATAAGTCTGTCGGTATACGCGAAATCCTCAAGAAACGAGGAATCTTTAATGACCGCTCTGCCGATCTCTTTGCCCGGCTTAGCCGCTTCGCGAACAGGCACCGCAACGATTATATACCCAACAGCGCCGAAATAGGTGCTTATCGACGCCGCGGCGAGCGAGAGCATCCCGAAGAAGACGTCGGGGATCTTTTCTGTCCCGCGTATCGGAATGGATATCATAGATACGACGAGGATCAGCGCGATCATGAATAAATTTGCGACTCCGCTCCACTTTTCGAATTTAACGATAGCAGGCAATGACTCGCCCGAAGGGACGACGATCCCGCCTTTTTTCATACAAATAAGAGATTCCTCCGAACAAGCAGTTACGACGGCACGACAGGATCCGGACAGAATAACGGAACCGGCAAAAAGCATATTGACCCGATATTCACATGGGATCTCGGCGCCGTCCACGTCGGATACGATAACGGTGTCGCGCTTTATAACCGACGACTTATTTTCTGTAATTCCCTTTTCGCTCACTCTGACTTCGCCGTCCGAAATGATCCTGACGTCGCATGGAACAACATCGCCCTCGCCCAGAGAGATAACGTCGCCCTTCACGAGTCTGTCGCCTCTTATCACTCGGGTGGTACCGTCACGAATAACGGTGGCGTTAGGGATACCCTCGTCAGCCATCTGCTCGAAGATCCTTTTTGCTCTTATATATGTCGCGACACGCAAAGCGACGCCTATAACGAGGACTGCGCAGACAGCTATCGCCATAACGCTTCCTTCAAGGATCGCGGCAAAAACGGCGCAAAGGATCAAAAGAACGGTAGTGAGGTCAAAAGCGGCGTCGCGCGCGTACCTCGTAGCCGAGGCGCGTTTAACTTGCCATATCCTGTTGTCGCCGTTCTTTTTTCTGCGCTTATTCGCTTCCTTTTCGGATAGTCCCCGGTAAAGGTCGGTCATGAGATTGACCTCTACGGTCTCCTTATCCATCAGATGCCAGTCGGTCAGACGCATTGTTCTGTCCTTTCTTTACACGAAAACCGCCCGAAGCCGGAAACCGGCTTCGGGTGATTATGATTCACATTGCAGCCACAGCGGGAGAGTCGCCGTCTCTGCTGACCGAAACTACGCTGATCTGACCGCGTTTCTCTATCATAAGAGAAGCGATCCTGTCCTCGATCTCGGTCTGGATATAACGCCTCATATTTCTCGCGCCGAATTTACGCGAAAACGATTTTTCCGCAACAAGTTCTGCCGCGGAGTCATCCCACGAGAATTTGATCCCCTTTTCTTCAAGAAGGTCCCTGAGATCGGATAACATGATCCCGGCGATCTTTTTGAAATCGTCCTGATTGAGCGAACGAAATGTGATTATCTCGTCGACTCTGTTGATGAATTCGGGGCGAAGGAAATCTGAGAGCGCTTTCATCGTCTTGTCGCGGTCTCTTTCGCCTTCCTCGCCGGAGAATCCGACGGGCGCCGTCGCATAAGTCGAACCGGCGTTCGTAGTCATAACTATGACCGTATTTTCAAAACTGACCTGCTTGCCTCGCGCGTCGGTGATCACCCCGTCGTCAAGGATCTGAAGAAGTATATTCAGTACGTCAGGATGCGCCTTTTCGATCTCGTCGAAAAGGACTACGGAATACGGCCTGCGCCTGATCTTTTCGGTAAGTTGTCCGGCGTCGTCGTATCCGATATACCCGGGAGGCGCACCGATAATTCTCGAAACGGAGAATTTATCCATGAATTCGCTCATATCGAGACGAATGAGCGTTTCGGGAGACGAGAACAGATCCTTCGCAAGCACTTTGACAAGTTCGGTCTTGCCGACGCCCGTCGGTCCCGCAAAAATGAAGGAAACGGGTTTTCTCTTATATGATACGCCCGCCCTGCTTCGTCTTACTGCGCGGGAAACGGCGGAAACGGCCTCGTCCTGACCTATTATTCGAGACGAAAGACGTTCCTCGAGTTTTTCGAGTTTTTCAAACTCGTTCTCGGAGATGTTGGACGCGGGGATACCCGTCCAAATCTCAATGACGTCTGCAAGATCGTTCTCGGTTATAGTTATCCTTCCGCAAATAGCATCGAGTTCCGCAAGCCGCTCTCCGAGGCGGAGCTCCTCGGCTTTAAGGTCGGCGATACGGCGGTAGAGTTCCTCATCGTCAGCGTCTGACGCGGTCTTCGCCTCGAGATCTGCCATCTCATCGGTGATCTCTTTTCTACGGTCGACGACGGTATGCCTTTCGTTGATCTCGGGTGAGTTCATCGAAACGTGAGACGCCGCTTCGTCGATCAGGTCGATCGCCTTATCGGGCAGATAGCGGTCGGTTATGTACCTTTCGCTGAGTCTGCTTGCGGCAGACAGAATGGAAACGGGGATCTTGACCCCGTGGTAATCCTCGTAATACGTTTTTATGCCCTTGAGGATCTCCTCTGTCTCCGCGACGGACGGTTCGTTGACCATGACAGGCTGAAATCTTCTTTCAAGAGCAGTATCCTTCTCTATATGTTTTCTGTATTCTGTGAGAGTCGTCGCTCCGATTATCTGTATTTCTCCGCGTGAAAGAGCCGGCTTCAGGATGTTCGCGGCGTTCAT
>JAFWPR010000035.1 GCA_017545225.1 Clostridia bacterium | reverse complement strand
GGCCGGTCTCCCGGACTCAATACCAAATCACTTCGAGTGATCTTTTCGCTCTATTACTTTAAGAGCTCTTTTTTAATTCAAAAGAATCTTAGGAGTCGTATATCTACCGTAATTCTATTACCTTGATACACTTCGTCTTGTTGTTCAATTTTCAATGAGCGGCGCTGCCGACGAGAGGAGTTCTCCCCTCAAGGGGCAGCCTAACTATAATATCACAGGCATATATCGGTTGTCAACACTTTTTTTCTATTTTTTCAAAATTTTTTTGAGTTTTTTCGACCGTCCGGTTCTAACCGCGAAAAAAGACGAAAAATCGTTAAAAATATCGAACGTCAGAACGTTCCTTTCGGTTGACAAAAACGATTTTTTCCTTTAGAATAATATAAATAAATTCTGCAAAAGGACGGTATGATCCATGGCTTACGACAAAACCGGAAAAATCGCTTACGAAGGGTTGACTTTCGACGACGTTCTTCTGATTCCCGCGAAGAGCGAAGTACTTCCCGGAGAGGTCTCTCTGAAAACGAAACTTACAAACAAGATAGAGCTCAATATCCCGATCATGAGCGCAGCCATGGACACCGTAACGGAATACGAGCTCGCTATTGCGATGGCTCGCGAAGGCGGAGTCGGCACGATCCACAAAAATATGTCGATCGAAGCGCAGACCGATCAGGTCGAACGTGTAAAGAGAAGCGAAAACGGCGTCATCACGAACCCGTTCTTCCTCTCCCCCGAAAACTACGTTTACGAAGCCGACGAACTCATGGGAAAATATAAGATCTCCGGCGTTCCGATCTGCGACGAGACGGGTACTCTCGTCGGAATCATCACGAACAGAGACCTTCGTTTCATGACCGACTTCAACGTAAAGATCGACGACGTCATGACCAAAGACGGGCTCGTGACGGCAGCGGTCGGTACGACGCTCAATCAGGCGAAAGAGATCCTTCGAGCAAAGAAGATCGAAAAACTTCCTATAGTAGATAAAGACTTCAAACTCCGCGGCCTAATCACGATCAAGGATATTGAAAAAGCGGACCGCTATCCGAATTCCGCGAAGGATTCGCAGGGACGTCTTCTCTGCGGAGCCGCCATCGGCGTAACGAACGACGTTCTGGACAGAGCGGGTTCCCTGCTCGACGCGGGCGCCGACTATCTCGTTCTCGACTCTGCTCACGGGCACTCCAAGAACATAATCAACTGCGTTTACAAAATAAAGAACGCTTATCCCGAGGCGCAGCTTATCGCGGGCAACATCGCGACGTCCGAAGCGGCGCACGATCTGATCTCCGCCGGCGCCGACGCGATCAAGGTCGGTATCGGCCCCGGTTCGATCTGTACGACGCGAGTTGTCGCCGGTATCGGTATCCCTCAGATCACAGCGATAATGAACGCATACGAGATCGCCGACAAGGCGGGCATCCCCGTCATCGCGGACGGCGGTATCAAATACAGCGGCGATATTCCGAAAGCGATCGCCGCGGGCGCGAACGTCATCATGATCGGTTCTCTTCTCGCGGGATGCGAGGAGAGCCCCGGAGAGACCGAACTCTATCAGGGCCGCCGATTCAAGGTTTACCGCGGCATGGGTTCGATGGCTGCAATGGAAAAAGGATCCAGAGACAGATACTTCCAGGAAAACAGCAAAAAGCTCGTCCCGGAAGGAGTCGAGGGCCGCGTACCGTTCAAGGGTCCGCTCTCCGACACCGTGTTCCAACTCATAGGCGGTCTTCGCGCAGGTATGGGTTACTGCGGCGCGCCGACGATCGAGGCGCTGAAGCGCGACGCCCGCTTCGTCAAGATCACGGGCGCGGGTCTGCGCGAATCCCACCCGCACGATATCTCGATCACGAAGGAAGCGCCGAACTATTCGACGTCAGCCACTTGATCCCTCATTACGCATAAAAAACGGTTCCGTGTCACCATGACACGGAACCGTTTTTTTTGCTTTCAGTGAGCAGAGGCGGCAAGCAGCTTTTGAGAACATCTCAAACTGACTTCGTTGTAATACAACGCCTCGGCATTTGTCATACCATTTTGATCGATTTCTTCAAATTTCTTTAGCATTTCCGATTCCTTATTGATCAGTTCTAAGTATTCGCTTAATAATGAAGTATCACTCGAATCATATCTCTCCATGAATTCACAGTACTCGTCAACAAATGCCTCGTAACTGTCGATCGCCTCTTTGATTTCAGGTCTTATAGTATTATCGTCTTTATCGTCTTCCGGAATACTGACGGATTCGGACGGTTCGTCCCAACCTGTTTCGAAATCGGATATTTGTTCTTCCGTTTGAGGCGCAGTTTCGATTTCAGTTTCAGGCGGGTCTGTCGGGAACATTTCATTCTCCGGACATTCCAGACGAATGCTTATAATTTCGAACCCTTCATATTCAATCGAAAGACTATACCCTTCCTCATTTTCCGCTCTGTACCAATCGTCGTCTCTTTCATAATCAATACAGAACCCGGATTCGCTGCACTGTTCGATATATGCATTGAATTTTTCACGGTTCATATTTCCGACTTTAAGAAAGAAGGATTCATCATGTTCCCACTCAGTCTTACCCAACTCAGAATCGGGTTTTGGAACAAGTGACCCGGCAATTCCTCCCGGCCAGCGAAGAGTACCGAGTTTGATAGGCGCCTCAACATCTATATGCATACTATTACTAAATGAGTAAATTTCAATCATATAGCCTTCGTTATTAAATGCTTTGTATGAACTGCCTTTTTCTTTGACATCAACTTCATAACCCATTGAAATGCATTCACTTAGATAGTTTCGATTGAAATCACTGTCTGTTTTTTCTATTGTTGCTGTAAATTTATCACTATCATCTATAATGACTCTAATTATCCCTTTCGTGGGTTTGGGAATTTTTGTAGCTAGTCCGCTGGATGGCCATTCATCCGAAGTTTTTTTCACCAAGCCGCATGCTGTCACCGACAAAACCGTAAAACAAATCAAAACAAGAGCAAGTACTTTTTTCATATTCAAATAACACTCCTCAATAGATTATCCCGCAACGGGATATTATTACTATACCATTTTGGTATAGTAATGTCAAGACGTTCTTTGACAAAGGAGGAGCGAAAGCGTGAGGCTTCGGGAATTACGTAAAAACCGCAATATCTCTCAGCTCAAGCTTGCGCTTGATCTCTCTATGAATCAAAACACAATCAGTCGTTATGAGACGGGCGAAAGAGAAGCTGATTATAAAACTCTGATTAAGATCGCCGATTATTTCGGCGTTTCTATCGACTATCTTCTGGAAAGGACTGACGATCCCGACTTTAGCAAACAAAAAAATGCAGAATAAATAATTCCGCATTCCTAATTCCGCATTAAAAAGACGGTCATGCGTCATTATGACGCAGGACCGTCTTTTTTGTTGTTCGCATTGCGGAAAGCAGTCTCGATCATTATGATCATTAGAACGAAGAATGCGGCGAGGTAGAAAGGCATGATCCAAAGACCGGTATATGATGAGATCAGCCCGAACAAGGCGGGCGCAAACATCGAACCGACGTAAGCGAACGCCATTTGCATCCCGATAATCGCCTGTGACGCGGTCTTTCCGAAATTATGCGGGGTCGAATGTATTATCGACGGATAGACCGGAGCGAAGCCGAAACCGATCACGACGAATCCCGCGAGAGAAAAGAACTCGGGGAGAGCGGGAACAGCAATCATTATTATACCGACGGCAACGACCGCGGTACCCGCACGGATCATATTTCTGTCCCCTGCCCTCTCGGAGAAGAAACCGGCTATAAAGCGTCCTACGGTCAGTCCGATGAAAACGAGTGAAGCGAACGCCGCCGCCCGTTCTTCCGTGACTCCTCGCGTTTCGGTGAGATACGACGCCGCCCAAAGCATGCACGTCCATTCAGCCGCACAGTACCCGAGAAACCCGAACAGAACAGACGGAACCCCGCGGATCCTGAGCGCAGCCATGATTCCGAGCGATCCCGTATTCTCTCCCGCCTCTTCTGCCGGATCCTTGTTGACTCTCCAGAGCGGTACGGTCGCAGCGAGGATCACGGCTATACCGATCTGGATCATCGAAACGGTAAAATATCCCGTTCGCCACGTAGAATACGTGAGCGAAAGACTCATGATATACGGGGATACGATCGCTCCTACGCCCCAGAAACAATGAAGCCAGCTCATATGCCGCGAGTTATAATGAAGAGCGACGTAATTGTTAAGCGCGGCGTCGATGGAACCCGCCGCAAAGCCGTACGGGATCCCGAGAATGCAGAGAAGCAGGAAACTGTTCGATTTTGAAAAAGCGAACAGAGAGGCGGAAGACAGTATCACACTGAAAAGCACGACGTACTTTGCGCTGAATTTTCGAGTCATCCGTTCGGACAAGAGACTTGACACTATTGTTGCGCCCGATATTATCATTGAAATGATACCGGCTGAAGAAAGCGGAGCGCCAAGCGCGGTATGCATCGACGGCCAACCCGCGCCGAGAAGCGAATCGGGCAGCCCGAGGCTTATGAAAGCGAGGTAGATGACCGCAAGAAGAAGAGAGTACATCTTTTTTCCTTTAATACAGGATACTCCGCGGGAACTGCCCGCGGAGTATCTTATTTTCAATTCAGATCCTGACCGTCCAGTTCATATCGTCGGGTTTTTTGCCCCACTGGATACCGGTGAGTTCATCGTAAAGGCGGTGCGAGATCGGACCTATCTGCATATCGTTGATTATCATTTTCTCACCGTTGTCGAAAAGTTCGCCGACGGGAGAGATGACCGCCGCCGTACCGGTCCCGAACGCTTCGTCGAGTTTGCCGTTCCTGTGAGCCTCGATGACCTCGTCGATCGAGAGGTGACGCTCTTCAACGGGGACGCCCCATTTTTTGAGCAGGCAGATGCACGAGTCGCGGGTGACTCCGGGGAGAATGTTACCGTCCTCGAGAGACGGGGTGACGACGACTCCGTCGATCACGAAGAACACGTTCATCGCGCCGACCTCGTCGATGTATTTTCTGTGGATGCCGTCGAGCCAGAGGACCTGCGCATAGCCGAGTTCCTCCGCCTTCTGCTGACCGATCAGCGACGCGGCGTAGTTGCCGCCGGCTTTCGCCCGTCCGGTTCCGCCTTTGACGCAGCGGACGTATTCCCTCTCGACGCAGATCTTGACCGGATTGATGCCCGCAGCGTAGTATGATCCGACCGGGCAAAGGATAATGATGAATTTATAAGTGTGCGAAGGATGGACGCCGAGCGATTCGTCAGTCGCGATGATAAACGGACGGATGTAAAGAGACGTACCCTCAGCGTGAGGGACCCAGTCCTTATCGACGGAGACGACCGCTTTGATCGCTTGGAGCGTGTCCTCGGACGGGATCTTCGGAACGCAGAGACGGTCGCAGGTAGCGTTCATCCTCTCGATGTTCTTCATCGGGCGGAAAAGCTGGATATCACCGTCGGCGGTACGGTACGCCTTCATTCCCTCAAAAAGTTCCTGAGCATAATGGAACACCATCGCGGAGGGATCGAGAGCTATGGGACCGTAGGGAACGATCCTTGCGTCGTGCCAGCCCTTTTCCGTGGAGTAATCCATAACAAACATGTGGTCTGTGAAATGTTTGCCGAAACCGAGTTTGTCCTCCGCCGGTTTCTCTTTCAGAACCGCGGCTTTCTCAATTCTGATATCGAGCATTTTAATTTTTCCTTTCGCTTGCGGCGCACCGCGTCAGTTTTTCTTTATTATACAACTCTGCCGCCGCCGTTTCAATATTTTTAAGGTAAAAATAAGGATAAAAAAAGCCCGGTCCGCCGAGTTTTTTTGTTAAAAAAAGAATAAAACGGGCGCTTCGGGCAAATACTCCCTGTGAAGTACGGATCAAAAGAAAGGACTGTTCCCCAAAATGAAAAGAAAGCACTTGTTGATAACGTTTGCCTCCGCGGTTCTGGCGCTGTTTGCGACGGTAACTGCATTCGGCTACGGAACGAAGCTGTCTCCCGCGCTCGATATCATCAGCGAGACGAAAAGCATGACGAAGACGGGGCTGTTGTTCTCCGACGTGAGATTCAAGGAAGAGGATTTCACCGCAGCGTTAGGGATCAAGCCGTCCCGCGTCACTTTCACTTCCCTGCCGTCCGCCTCGGACGGGGTGCTCTATCTCTCGACGAGGCCCGTAAGCGTGAATCAGACCGTTTCGAGGGCGAATCTCGATCTTCTGCGCTTCATCCCCTCGGGTGAAGTAAGAGAAACGTCTTTCAGATTCACGACGGACAGATCGTACACCGTAGCCTGTTATATCAAACTGACGGGAGGAGTAAACAGAGCCCCGACGACGGATGCGGGCGACGCGTTCTCGACCGTGTCGCTCATCACGACGGAGAGAGACGTAACTTGTTACGGCGCGCTGACCGGCTCCGATCCGGACGGCGACCGGGTGACTTTCGAGATCACGAAGTATCCCGAAAAGGGCCTTCTGACGCTTACGGACGCCAATACCGGCGAATTCTGCTATACTCCGTTTGAGGGGGTCCTCGGCGCCGATTCTCTTTCATACCGTGTTTTCGACGAATTCGGCAATTATTCGGACGAGGCCGTCGTGACGATCAGAACGTCTAAAAGATCGACCGGTATCGAGCTTTCGGATATGACGGGACACTGGGGCCAGAACGCGGCGCTCGCCGTCGTCGGGATGCGCGCAATGACGGTCACCGAGCGGGACGGTGAGTATCTGTTCGAGCCGGAAATTTCAATGACCCGCGAAGACTTTCTCGTGACGGTTATGAAGTCTCTCGGCGCGGGCGACCTCTCTCCCGTAAAAACGGCGTTTGCAGACGACAGCGATATATCGGACGAAGCGAGCGGTTACGTCGCGGCCGCGCACCGAATAGGTATCATTTCGGGCGAAGATGAGAACGGCGCGCCCGTTTTCAGACCCGATGAACCGATCACAAGAGCCGAAGCGGCCGTCATACTGAACCGGATAATCGGCGACAGAAGAACTGCGTCGCTCCCGACCGTCTCCGACACGGAATCGGTCCCCGCTTGGGCTGAGGCGGACGTCGCGGTGATGCTTGCGGCGGGGGTTATGGGACGAGCCGACGGTCTTATCGATCCCGATGGCGGCGTAACGCGCGCCGAGGCGGCGCAGATGGTCTGCAACGTCAGAAATTTGTACCTCTCGTGAATACCGATCACGTCAGCCGGAAAGAATAAAAACGGACCCGCGGGAACGCCGCGGGAAGAAAGGAAACAGAATATGAGCAAAGACGAGCAGAACAGGAAAGAAAGCAAGAAGGAAAACAAAAACCGCAAGGACAAAAGCGCAGAGGAAAACAAAAAGAACGAAAACAAGAACAGATCCGATAACAAAAACGACGACTGAAAAGCGCGCCCCTTACGGGCGCGCTTTTCACAGTATGATACATATAAGTCCCGAACTGCCCTCGTTTATTACTCGAGAGATCGTCTGCCCGAATTTTTCTCTCGCGTCCTCCGGAAGATTCTCGAGTTTTGCGTGAAGGCCTTCATTGACGAGTTCGTAGATCGACTTGCCGAACAGGTTCGTATCCCAGATGCCTCTCGGATCGTCTTTGAATTCGTCGAGCAGATATTTAACGAGTTCCTCGGATTGCTGTTCCGTTCCTACGATCGGATTCAATTCGGTCTCTATTCCCGCTCGGATCAGGTGGATCGACGGCGCGGCTGCGCGAAGTCGGAGTCCGTATCCGCCCGTCTGCTTCACTATTTCAGGCTCGTCAAGCGTAAGATCGTCCTGTTCCGGCATTACGATACCGTATCCTTTTTCGGTCACCTCGTCGATCGCGGCTGAGAATTTGTCGTATTCCCGCTTCATCCGGGAGAGCGAACAAAGAGCGGAGAGAAGATCCTCCTCCCCTTTCACCTCAATACCGGTGAGTTCTCCGATGACCGCGTAAAACAGCTCGTCCGGAAGTTCGACTCCGATCTCGCATACGCCGGAACCCGCGTCGAGTTTTTTAACGGAAGCCAACGCACGGACGAGGTCTCCCGTGCGGTTTTTTACCGTATCTGTTATCCTTGAGGCAACGTCGGCGGCAAACGACGAGGCCTGACAAGCCCTGACCCCTTCGCCGACCGCGCCCGATACTGCCTCCGCGATTATTTTTTTGAGCCAGTGGCCGCCGTCGAGAGCGCCCGTCCAGTCGGGAAACGAGATCGCGATCTCGCAGAGAGGAAATTCGGAAAGGACGAGTTTCAGGATCTCGGCGAGATCTTCTTCGTTGAGATCCAGACAGTTGACGAGCGCGACCGGAACTCCGTATTTTTCTTCAAGGTCAAGAGCGAGCGCTTCCGCACTCTCCGAGCCGGGTTCCGCCGAGTTCAGAACGACGGCGAAAGGCTTTCCGGACGCCGCGAGTTCCGCGGCGGCTTTCTGCTCCGCGGAGACAAACGATTCGCGCGGCAGTTCGCCGAAAGAACCGTCCGATGTGACAAGGATCCCGACCGTCGAATGATCGCGAATGACCCGTCGAGTTCCCTCCTCCGCCGCCTTCTCGAAAGGAACGGGTTCGTCGCTCCACGGAGTTCTCACCATCCGCGCCTCGCCCTCTTCCGTGTCGCCTATGGCGCCGGGTATCAGGAAACCGACGCAGTCGATCGCTTTGACGCGAAGCGTCGTATTATCGGGAAGCGAGATCTTCACCGCTTCGTCGGGTACGAATTTGGGCTCCGTCGTCATAACGGTCTTTCCGGCTGCGCTTTGCGGCGTTTCGTCCTCCGCTCGTTTTCTCTCGTTTTCGTCTTCTATCCGCGGGATCACCGCCGTTTCCATGAGCCGCTTTATGAACGTTGATTTTCCCGACCGCACGGGTCCGACGACGCCTACGTAAACGTCGCCCCCCGTTCTCTCCGCTATATCCTTGTATATCTCCGCTCCCACACCCGACATGTTATATCCCCCTTCGCCGCTCCGCCGCTGCGGAGCCGTTTTCTTCTTAGTATTATTGTTATGTGTCCGAACACCGCGATATGACAGTACGCGTTGGCACAGAACAGCCCTCCCTCATATTATATTAGAGAGGATCGGACGAAACTACGGTCCACGTTCACCTCAAATAGCGGCGCGTATAACGCGCCTTCTCGATACGGAGGAAAAACAGAATGCCAAATTCCCCCTGCGATCGCGGCAGGGATACGGTTTGTATCGACACCTACCGTGTCCTTGACAGCTGCCGCGACAAGGACTGTTTCGAGGACGTCAGAGTATATCTGACCTGCTACGGTCAGGAGATCATCGACAGGACGACCGCGCACCGAACTAAGGAAGCGCACGTTTTATGGTCATACATCGATATCGACGACGTCCCTTTCAACAGAGGTTTTTACCAACTGACGATAAGGATCTATATAAAGATCCTTTGCGAGGCTTGCCTCGGTCCCGGCAACGTCAGGGACTTTGACGGCATCGCGGTCGTTGAAAAGAAAGTCGTTCTCTTCGGAAGCGAAGGGAACGTCAGCGTGTTCAAAAGCGAATATCAGAACGACGGTTTCTGCTGCTCCGGCGAAAACTGCGGAGCGGTCAAATCGAACAATCTTCCCGTCGCAGTGCTCGAGACGGTCGACCCGATCATCCTGAACTCAAAAATCGTCGAACCCGACCGGCACTGCCCGTGCTGCTGCACCATCGACGAGGTGCCGGACCGCGTCTGTTCCGCAGTAAGCGGCGATCTCGCAGACGGGAGGGACAGCAACAAACTTCTCGTTTCTCTCGGTCTGTTTTCGGTCGTCAGGATAGAGCGTCCGGCTCAGTACCTGATCAGCGCGTCGGAATACTCCGTACCAGCGAAAGAATGCGTGAGTCCGGTCGACGACGACCCGTGCAGTCTGTTCCGGAAGATGGAATTCCCGACAAGGGAGTTCTCGATCCCGTCCAAACTCCCGGCATTTACTTCGATGGATCCCGACAGTTCAAAAAAGTGCGGATGCGATAAAAAAGACGTCTGACAGAGAATCGGGCGGCGCTGTGGCGCCGCCCTTTTTTATTGACCGAGTTGCTCTCTGATCTTCGCGAAGATCTTTTTTTCCTCTCGTGATATTTTAACTTGCGAAAGCCCGAGTTCATCAGCCGTCTGCTGCTGCGACAAATCGCGGAAATATCTCAGATAAACGATTTTTCTCCATAACGCGGGAAGACCGCGCAGCGCCTCGGAGAGCGCTATCCGGTCCAAGGCGCGCTCGATCCCCTCGTCATGTCCCGGGATCACGCACTCGAGCGTCGCGTCGTCCTCGTTCACCGGTTCGGAAAGCGAACGGACGGGAGAAGACGCCTCGAGCGCCAACGCAGCGTCCTCGACCGTCATTCCGCACGCGGAAGCGAGTTCCTCGATGCGCGGTTCTCTCATATTCTCGGAAACGAAACGCTCCCTCTCGCGGAGCAGGCACGCGCCGTCGCGTTTTCTCAGTCTTGAGACTTTTATCAGTCCGTCGTCCCTCAAATATTTTCTGATTTCGCCGATAATGAGAGGAACGGCGTAAGTTGAGAAAGCCGTTCCGCGGGACAGATCGAACGTCCGGATCGCCTTGAGCATTCCGATCGATCCGATCTGTATGAGATCCTCCGTCTCGACGCCTCGTCCTCCGAAAGACGACGCAGCTCCCGCAACGAGCCCGAAATTGTTTTTCATCAGTTTTTCCACCGCGCTCTCGTCGCCGTTTCTGTACTCCTCGAGAAGTTTTATATTCTCGGCGCGGCGCTCGGCGCTTTTTACGTCCATAATGCTCAAACGGTATGTACGGGATCACCGGCTGACCGGAAGCGCGGACAGTTTCTTTTTCATAACGACTCTGGTTCCCCGACCGGGTGAGGATCTGACGCTGAGTGAATCCATGAAGTTCTCGATAAGAGTGAAGCCCATACCGCTTCTCTCCCCGTCGGGATCGGTCGTGAACAGCGGCTGCATCGCGACTTCAACGTCCTCTATCCCCCGCCCCTTGTCCTTGACTTCAATGCGAACGGACCGGTCGTCGTAGAGTTTCACCCCGATGACGACGGGACCGATCATATCCCGGTACCCGTGGACTATACTGTTGGTGACCGCCTCCGACACCGCGCATTTGATATCCGACAACTCGTCGAACGTTGGGTTGAGCTGCGCCGTGAAAGCCGATACGACCGCCCTTGCCGCCGACTCGTTTACCGAGTAGGACGGGAGCGTAACTTTCAGTTCGTTTATCCGGTTCTTCTTTTTCATACCGCCTTTTCCTCTCTTTTATCGCGGACCTTGTCGCGGGTGATTCTGACGATCCTGTCCATCCCCGCGAGGTCGAGTATTTTCTGTGTCGGACCCGTCGGATTGCTGACCGAAAACGGGATCCCCAGATCGGACGCCTTTGAAAATCTTCCGAGGATCAGTCCGAGTCCGGATGAATCCATAAATGAGACGAGGGACAGATCGAGCGTGAGTTCGGCGGGCCTTGTGCTCATCATCTTCCCGTCGATCTCGGCGCGTATCTTTCTCGCGTTGTGGTGGTCGACCTCCCCTGAGATCAGTGCGATCAGCCTGTCTTCATCCGTGCGGAACGTTACTTTGCAGCTCTCTCTTTTCATTTGATCCTTTCCTTTGCCTTTCCCGGACGCCTTGCCGTTTTCGGATTTCATTTTAGAGCGTCCCCGGTGAAATATCCGTCGGTTAATGACGACCCGGGATCATTTCCCGTCCGTTTTTCCGACCGATATCGAAGAGCTGGCGGCGTTTTGACCGAAAAAAAGGCGAAAACGGTCGTTTTTCCATCTTTTTCTTGACTTTTTGGAACAACGGGGTTAGAATAAGGTCACGTTAAAAACGACTCGCCGGCATTTATGCCCATAGCTGAATCATCGGGGCGGGCCGTTTTTATTTTTCCCTTTTCCGTCTTGACCCGGCGCTTTGTTTGTGGTTTAATATATTGGACGGAACATAAAGAGCGCTTGTCCCGAATAAGATCAGTTAAGCTTGTTCGGGAGGGACTTATATGAACCATGGAAAAAAGACCGTCCTTATTTCCGCTTTTTTCTTCGCGGCGTCCGCGCTTATTTTCTGGTTCGTCTTCGGGATCGTATCGCCCCCGGTAAAGTACGTCTCCGTCGCTGCGGAGATGGAAACCGCGGCGCCCTTTGATCTCGTCCGATTTGCGACGAGACGGGCGTTCGGGTGTACCGTCGAAGCGCTCGCCGTCTTTCTTTCGGGTCTTTCGTTTTTTCCATGCGTAACTTCCTCCGCGGTCCTTGCGTTCCGCGGCGCGAGCTTCGGGGCGGCTATTCGCGGGATCCGCGAAGGAGTCGTTCTGATCCAGGGAACAACGGCGATCCCGGGACTCGACTCCAAAATAGCGGTCTTAGCTCTTTACGCGCTGTCTTCATTGTTGTTCATCGCGTTTTCATTCGTCGCCGCATCGTTTTCGGAAAAATTCAGAACGGGCGGGGCGGGACGCGTCAGGACGTTTTTCGTTTATACTGCCGTTTTCACCGTTTTTCTCGGCGCGGTCACCGCGCTTGACCTTCTCCGCTGCGCGGCGGTAAATTAGTTCGATCGGAGGGATAGGTTTGTCTAAAGATAAGGACGCGGGAGAAAAGAAGAAGTTCAATCTTTATAATTTCTTTTCAAGAAAAGACGATCCGGTCGGCGTAGATCCGAACGAGCCGCTGATCACGGACAATCCGAATTTTGTGAATTTCTTCAAACTCTTTGTGAGGAAGTTCAGCAACATTACTCTCATAAATATAATGACGGTCCTGTGCAATTTCCCGTTCTTCTTCTTCCTCATCGGGATAAGCGGATATTTCTCCGGTCATACGACAGCGCCTGCGTATAATCTTTACCCGCATCTTTCGCAGATCGTCGGAGAAAAACTGTCGCCGGCTTCTGCTGCTCTTTACGGGACGTATTCCCTGCAGACGAACGTCACGGTCCTTTCGACGACCGATTACGTTTTCTTCTATCTGACGCTCCTGCTTGTTTTCACGATAGGAATATCGTCCGTCGGAGCGGTCTATCTTCACCGCAACATGGTACGCGGCGAACCCGTTTTCCTGCTCTCCGACTATTTCGGTACGATCAAACGCAATCTGAAACAGGCCCTGATCTTCGGAGTGATCGACTCGATCATTATCGGCCTTCTCGTTTACGACGTCGCTTTTCTGCGCGCCAACAGGATGTCCGGAACGACGTCAGGAATAATGTACGTCGCGATCATCTTTCTGATATTGCTTTATTACCTCGTCAGAACGTATATTTACACAATGATCGTCACGTTCGATATGCCGATCAGAAAGATGTTCAAAAACGGTCTGATCCTGTCGATCGTCGGTTTCAAGAGAAATATCTGCTATCTTCTCGGATCCGCGGCGGTGATCGCTTTGAACTATTTGCTTCTGACGCTTTACTTCCCGCTGGGTATCATCCTTCCGTTTATGATCGTCCCGTCCGCTCTGACGTTCCTGGGCGAATACTGTATATTCCCGAACGTCATGAAATATATGGTCGAGGACGACGAAAAATCCGAATAAAGCAAACACGGCGCCGTGATCGGTACGATCACGGCGCTTTTTTTGATATCAGTTCGGACACGGTGACGAATTCGTATCCTTCTTCGAGAAGTTTCGGGATAAAAATGCGGAGCGCCTCAGCGGTGTGAGATTCGCCCGATATAAAGTCGTGGCAAAGGATGACGTCCCCGTCCTTTACGTTGTCCGTGACCGTTTTCGCGATAGCGTAAGCCGAGCGGTGCGTCCAGTCGCGCGTGTCGACCGACCAAAGAACGACCGTATATCCGAGTTCCTCCGCGACGCGCTCTCCCGCTTCCCCTATTCTGCCCTCCGGGGGTCGGAAAAGGGTCGTTTTCACGTTTGCGGCATCAGTTACGGCGGTCTCTGTATCGAGTATCTGTTTTTTGACTTTTTCGGGCGAGAGCGGCTTGATATTAATGTGAGAAAAAGTATGGTTCCCGATCTCGTGTCCTTCCGCCGCCTCGCGTGCTGTCAGTTCAGGCCTCTTCGCGGCGTTTTCCCCCACGTTGAAAAACGTGGCGCGGACTCCGTATTCTTTGAGAACGTCGAGTATCTCCGCGGTCGTTCGCGGGTGAGGGCCGTCGTCAAAAGTCAGAGCAACGATCCTTTCGTCGGTTTCGATCTTTGATACTATCCTTCCCTCCGCGCCCGCCGGAACGGAGGAGGTCAAAATCGCCGCTGAAAGGATCATTGCGACCGTATTTTTAAGCCTTCTCATTGCAAAACAGTTCTTCCAGAGTGCCGAAGCGGTACCCGTCATTTTTCAAAGTCCGTATGACGTCTCCGAGGATCACCGCGTTCGTCTCCGAAGTCGGGTGCAGGAGCAGAACTGAACCGGGCACGACCGAATTCACGATCTTCTCGTAAGACTTCGCCGGGTCGGGCTGTCGGTCGTTGTCCCAGTCCGCGTACGCAAAGCTCCAGAGTACGGTCCTGTATCCGAGTTTTTCCGCGAATTCAAGATTCTCCTCGCTGAATCTTCCCTCGGGCGGCCTGTAATATTTCGCGAGCGTTTTCCCGGTCGCCGCCTCATATTCGTTTTCCATTTTTTTAAGTTCCGACGAGAATTCGGAAAAGTCGCGGCACGCCGTCATGTCGCGGTGTTTTGCCGTGTGGTTGCAGACCGTATGCCCTTCGTCCGTCATCCGGAGAAGCAGGTCCGGTTCCCTTTCAGCGAGGTTTTCGAGAACGAAGAACGCGCCTGGGACGTTCTCTTCCTTCAGGGTATCGAGTACCTTCGCAACGTTTCCGTTTTCATATCCCGCGTCGAACGTCAGATAAACGACGCGGTCGCCAGACGCCGCCGCTTCCCTGTCGATGAAACGGCAGTCGTGCTCTTCTATAAAACTCATCTCGGGCGGACAAACCGGCACGCCGTTCTCTCTTTTGACGTACCAGTTGTACGGCTCCGCACCCGCGGCGGACGAAACCGGCGTCAGCGCCGCCGCGATCGCAAGCGCCGCGGTCAGATATTTCAATCGTTTCATTACGTCATCTCCTTTCGCTGCGTCATTTTTTATTCTGTACGGCGAGGCGCGGAGCAAACGATGAAAAAAGTGGTCGGATTTCAAATACTAAAAGAAAACGGGAAGGCGTGCGAAAAAGATTGAAAATCCGCGCCGCGTGGTATATAATTACATCGTAGTTCAAATAAGGACGGCAAAATATGGAAGATATCAAAAAACGTGCGCTCGATGCGCATTTCAGGTGGCGCGGAAAGATCGGGACCGAAGCGTTGGCGAGCGCGAAAACTCCCGAAGAACTTGCCGTCGCATATACTCCCGGCGTCGCGGAGCCGTGCCTCGCCATAAAGGACGACCCTTCCCTCTCGTTTGAGCTTACGAGGCGATGGAACACTGTCGCCGTTATTACCGACGGGACAGCGATACTCGGTCTCGGAGACATCGGCGGAGTCGCGGGGATGCCCGTAATGGAGGGTAAGTGCCTTCTTTTCAAGGAATTTGCGGATATCGACGCTTTCCCGCTCTGCGTTGCGACTAAAGACGTCGACTCGTTCGTCGAGACGGTCGCTAACATTGCAGACAGTTTCGGCGGAATAAACCTCGAAGATATAGCCGCTCCGAGGTGCTTTGAGATCGAAAAAAAACTCAAGGAGCGCTGTTCGATCCCCGTCTTTCACGACGATCAGCACGGGACGGCGATCATAGTCGGCGCTGCGGTGGCGAACGCTTTCCGCCTCACGTGGCGAAAACTCGGAGAGGCAAAGATCGTCATAAACGGCGCGGGTTCCGCGGGGTGCGCGATAGGAAGACATCTGATCTCTCTGGGCGCGAAAAACTTGATCTTCGTCGACAGGACCGGTGCGATCGCGCGCGGCGGCGATTTTCTGAACGCCGAGCACGAATCTCTTTCCCTTATCTCAAACCCGAACGCAGAAAAAGGACCGCTCTCCGACGTGATCAGGAACGCGGACGCGGTGATCGGCGTATCGAAACCGGGCCTCATAACGCCCGATATGATAAAATCGATGGCAAAGGATCCCGTCGTATTCGCTCTTGCGAATCCGACTCCCGAGATCATGCCCGACGAAGCGCGTGCGGCGGGAGCCGCCGTCGTCGGAACCGGAAGAAGCGATTTTCCCAATCAGATCAACAACGTTCTCGCGTTTCCCGGGATCTTCCGCGGAGCGCTCGACGCAGGCGCGACCGATATCAACGAGCAGATGAAAAGAGCCGCTACGGACGCTCTCGTCTCGCTCATCGAAGACGAAAATCTGTCGCCCGGATACATTATCCCTTCGCCGTTTGACAAGCGCGTCGTCAAAGCGGTCGCCGAAGCGGTCGCCGAGGCCGCGAAAGAAAGCGGCGCGGTGAGGAAAAAGTAATCCGGTAGACAGTCAGTTCAAAATGACAAAAAAAAGTCGCTTAAAACTTGCTTTTAAGCGATTTTTTATATTGTCAACAAGGTGGGTTTGTGGTAAAATATATTATTATTTAAGATTATAACGCGCCCGCGTGCGCAGGTCGCGCGCGCCGGAAGCGATACTCCGGAGGTGAACGCTTTGTCCGAGGATATCATCGGAACGATCAAAGAAGCAGAAAGACAGGCGGCGGAAAAAGAAAAAGAAGCGCGAGACGCCGCGGACGCAGCCGTACGCGAAGCCGCTCTTGCCGCAGACCAAAAGATAAAAAATGCGGAAGCGGACGCCGACGCAGCGATACGCGCCGCGAAAGAAAAAGGCGAAGCGCGAGCCGCCGAGATCAAAAAGAAACACGAGGATTCAGCATACGAGACTGCCGAAGAACTCGTAAGATCCTCTATGGAAAGGAAAAACGACGCCGTCGAGACGGTCGTTCAGGAGTTGATCGGTAAATGGCAATAACAAATATGAAGCGTTTCCGGATCCTGACGCTGAGACGCGAGGCCGACAGCCTCATCTCATCGCTCAGATCGCTCCGGTGCGCGGATATTGAAAAATCGCTCCCGCCGCCGGACGAAGACGTCGGGCAGGCGTTTGAGGAGTACGACGTCTCGCGCGATCTCTCCGCCGTTAAGGCAAAGATCTCCGAGACGACCGCGGCGCTTGATTTTCTCGCTCTTTACGCGAAGAAGAGCCGCGGACTGTTCCGGCCGCTGCCCGAAGCGAGCGAGAGAGAGGCCGCTCTGCCGCCTCCCGACGATCCCCGATACGAAGCGGTGAAACACGTTCTTGCGATAAGGGACGAAAAATCGCGGCTCTCGTCTGAAAAGACTGCGCTCGAAAACGAAGTCGAATCGCTTTTGCCCTGGGAGGAGTTTGAAGGCAGCATTCCCAGGTCGAAAACGTCTGCGACGGAATCGGTCGTCGGTTCAATGTCCGCCAAAGTACCCGTCGGCAAGACGGAAGATCTGCTCGACGGGCTCGCCGCAGTCGTTGAAACGGTACGGACTGTTTCGGCCTACAGATTCGTGATGCTGACGGCATACCGCTCTGATTTCGACGAGGCGCTCGCGCGTCTTTCCCGGATCGGTTTCTCACCCGCGGCCTGCGAAGCAGACGAGGGATCGGGTTACGCCGCGGGAAAGATCGCAGAGTCGAAAAAGAAGATCGAAGAGATCTCGTCAAGGATCGAGGAGATCGACAAAGAGGCGGAGCGTCTCAGCGAGGACGTATCACCGATCGAACTTCTCCACGACTCGCTGATCTCCGAAGAAGAAAGGCTCGGCGCCGTCTCAAAGGTAGCGGCGTCCGACAGATGCGCGGTCCTGTGCGGTTGGATCCCCGAACCGGCTGTCGGTAAAGTCACCGCCCTGCTCGAGAGCCGCGGCGACGCGTACGAATTCACCGAACCCGAGGAGGACGACGATCCTCCCATACTGCTCTCGAACAACAGATTCACACGTAGTTTCGAGCCGGTCATCGAGCTTTACTCGCTCCCGAAGTACGGATCGTTCGATCCGACTTCGATCATGAGTATATTTTATATTATTATTTTCGGTCTGATGCTCGCGGACGTCGGATACGGCGTGCTCATATCGCTCGGGTGTTTCCTCGGGATCAAGCTGATGAAGCCCAAAAAGTCTACGAGAAATATGCTGATGATGTTCGGTAAGTGCGGAATCAGCTGCATTGTCGCCGGCATACTGTTCGGCGGGTACTTCGGAGACGCTCCGGCCGTCATCGCGGACCGCTGGTTCTCAAAGCCGCTCGGCGAACTCGCCGTTTGGTTCAACCCGCTGACCAATTTCACGACGTTCCTCGCCGTGTCGCTCGCGATTGGCGCCGTTCACCTCATCTGCGGACTTGCTCTGAAGTTCTACGTAACGTGGAAGAGAGGACACAGACTTGACGCGATCTTCGACTCGGGCTCGTGGATCATACTCTTCCTCGGAGCCGGGATCGCCCTGTTCTTCCGCACCGTCGGACTCATTCTCGTCGGGATAGGTCTTCTGCTCCTGATAACGACGCAGGGGCGGCACAGCAAGAACCCGATAATGAAGATATTCGGAGGGTTCGCTTCCCTTTACGACATCGTCGGATATATTTCCGACCTTCTGTCGTACTCGAGGATACTCGCGCTCGGCCTCGCTTCGATGGTCATTGCGAGCGTGTTCAACATTCTCGGCACGATGCCGGGCCCGTCCGTGGGCGGCGTCATATTCTTCGTCGTGATCTTCCTGATAGGTCACCTTCTGAATATGGCGATCAATATGCTCGGCACCTTCGTTCACACGTCGAGACTCCAGTATATCGAATTTTTCGGTAAATTCTACGAGGACGGGGGCCGCCCGTTCGAGCCGCTGACTTCAAAGTCAAAATACGTAACGTTTAAATAACCAATCATTTCACGGAGGAAAGAAAATGGATATCATCAAATCAATCGGAGAACTTTTCGGCTGGATCTTTTCCGGTCAGAACCTTGCGATCCTCGGCGCAGCGATCGCCGCTGCACTCGCCGGTATCGGCAGCGCGAAAGGCGTCGGCATCGTCGGCGAGGCATCGTCCGCCATGCTTCAGGAAGACCCCTCGAAGTTCGGTAAAGCACTCCTTCTGCAGGCGCTCCCGGGCACGCAGGGTATCTACGGGCTCGTCACCGCGTTCCTTATCATCAACAAGATCGGCCTCCTCGGCGGCGAACCGCTTCAGCTCACAACCGCTCAGGGCGCTTACTTCCTTATGGCTTCTCTCCCGATCGCGCTCGTCGGATACTTCTCCGGAATCGCTCAGGGAAAAGTCGCCGCTACCGGCATAAGCCTCGTTTCCAAGAGACCCGCGGAATCGATCAAGGCGGTCACTTCCGCCGCGCTCGTTGAGACGTACGCGATCTTCGCGCTTCTCGTTTCCCTGCTCCCGATCATTTTCTTCAAAGCTTGATCAACAATAACAAATAATAAAGGTGTCCCTGATGAACAACCTTAATCTCATTCTCGAAAAAATCGCGGCGGAGAGTCAGGAAAAGATCGACGCGGTGAACGAAGAGAGAGACAGAAAGATCTCCGAGATCGACCGGGCTGCCGAGGACAAGATAAGCGTAATCCTTTCGCGCGCGGAAAGCGCCGCGCTGAAGGAGTACGAAACCGAGGTGGCGCGCGCCGAGTCTTCGGGCAAACTTGCCGAAAGAGAGATCGTCCTCTCTGCCAAAGCCGCGCTCGTGGAACAGGTCTTCAACGCGGCTGCTGAGCGCATCCGCTCAATGCCCGACAACGAATACGTCGCGACTCTCGCGCGTCTGCTCGCAGGAGCCGTAGTGGAAAGGCAGTCCGCCGTCGCCGCACTCATCGAAAAATACGGTGAGGAAGAATACGGCGCGGACGCGAATCTCCCCTACGACGCAGCGTTTTCCCCTGAAGACACGGAAAAATACGGACGCGAGGTCATCTCCAAAGCGGAACAACTGATCGCGAATCGCGATCTGCTCGTTCCGAGGATCCGTCTGTCCAAAACGCCCGCCGACATCGACGGAGGCGTCATTGTGAAGTACGGCGAGTCCGAGACGAACTGCTCCGTCGAGGCGATGATCGCATCCGCCAAGGAAAAGACCGACGCGGCGGTGGCGGCGATCCTCTTTCCGTAATAAGAGGGCGTCCGTATGAAAAAAGCGAAAAAAATAAACGAACTTGATTACGTCTACGCCTCTACGCGCGTCAAGACCGCCGAGGGGCGAGGGACTATGCGGGATCGGCTGACGTCGTTTGCCGAAGCCGGGAGCGCCGAAGCGCTCGTTTCCGCCGTCGTCGACTCCGGTCTTGTTTCAGATCCGGCGGTCAAAACGCCTGCGGAAGCCGCAGACGCTGCTCTCATCAGCGCTGCCGAACTTCTGAGATCGTCCGTTCCCGATCCCGGGATCTACGACTTTTTGTTCTACAAGTACGACTGCAACAATATAAAAGTCGCTCTCAAAGAGAGCATCCTGGAGAGCCACGAGGATCCGCGTTATTTCACGTGCGGGACGGTATCGCCGTCAGACGTGCAAGACGCGGTGTTCTCCCGGAACTATTCCGCCCTCCCGGTAAATATGGGAAAAAGAGCGAAAGAGGCTCAGGACGCTTACGAAACGACGAAAGAGGCTCGCTCGATCGACCTTCTGATCGACCGAGGATGCTTTGAAGATATCGAAGCGTCGGTCAAAGAGTCGGGAGTCCCGTTTTTCAAAGAATACGTGTCGGCTCTCGTCGACTCGACCAATTATCTCACGTTTTTGCGGATCTCGTCCTCGGGGATGAGCCCCGAGGCATGCTCTTCCCTCATCGGCCGCGCCGCTTTGAG
>JAFWPR010000034.1 GCA_017545225.1 Clostridia bacterium | reverse complement strand
TAACTATTTTACCTTTTTCCTTGCTATTTTTTCTCACATATGTTATAATAATCCTGCTACTGATGTGGCTAAATAAATAAGAAGGAGAAAACTCATGAAACGTATCATCGGCATTATTCTCGCGCTCCTTATGATCGTCGGTATGGTCACCGTTTTCGCGTCCTGCTCGACCGAGCCGGGCACGAAGGATGACGCTACCGGAACGCAGGAGCAGCCCGCCACCGAGGCAAAATCGGAAGAGAACGATAATCCCGACGAGGGAGAAACTTTCGAGATCGCTCTCGTCACCGACGTCGGTCAGCTCATGGACAAGGGCTTCAACCAGGGTACCTGGGAAGGCGTTGAGGGCTACGCAAAGGCCAACAACAAGACCTACAAGTATTATCAGCCCGCAAACGGCAGCGAAGCTACCGACAACGACCGTATCGCCGCTATGAAGCAGGCGATCACCAACGGCGCGAAGATCATCGTCGCTCCGGGCTTCCTCCAGGCTACCGCCATGGAGAGCGTTGCGAAAGAGAACCCCGACGTCAAGTTCGTATTCGTTGACGGCTGGGCGCTCAGTCTTGACAACGTGACCGCTATCGTTTACAAAGAGCAGGAATCCGGCTACCTCGCCGGTTATGCTGCCGTTATGGAAGGCTACACGAAGCTCGGCTTCACGGGCGGCGGCGGCGGTGCCAACCCCGCGGTCAACCGTTTCGGCTACGGCTTCATTCAGGGCGCTGACGCGGCTGCTGCCGAAAAAGGCGTCGAAGTAGAGATCAAGTACAGCTTCAAGTACGGCGAGACCTTCTCTTCGTCTCCCGAACTGCAGACCCAGATCGCCGGTTGGTATTCCGACGGTACCGAGGTCGTGTTCGCGTGCGGCGGTTCGATGTTTTCATCCGTCCTCTCCGCGGCGAGCGAGTATGACGATGCGAAGATCATAGGCGTCGACGTTGACCAGTCCGGCGAGTCCGAAAAGGTCATCACCTCCGCAGTCAAGGGTCTGTCCGCCTCCGTTCAGAAGGTCCTCGGCCAGTTCTACGACGGCAAGTGGGACGCTGAACTCAAGGATACCGCTCAGAACCTCGGCGCGGCTGAAGACTCCACCGGTCTTCCCACCGAGACCTGGAGACTCCAGAACTTCACTGTTGACCAGTACGAAGAACTCCTCGGAAAGATCAAATCCGGGGATATCGTTCCCGTCGCTGAAGTTCCGAAAGACGTCACCGCGGGCTTTGAGCACGTGACCGTCACCGTAGAGAAATAATTTCGCATTCGGAGGGCTGCTGCAGAAACATATTGCAGCAGCCCTTTCTTTTAGATTCTCTTGAAGAAAAAGGAAGAAAAGAGTAGAAATATGGATAAAGGCAGAATAAACGAGAGCGCGCCCTACGCCGTGGAGATGCGTCACATCACCAAGGTGTTCCCGGGCATCGTCGCCAACGACGATATAACGCTTCAGTTGAGACGGGGCGAGATCCACGCGCTTCTCGGCGAGAACGGCGCGGGAAAATCGACGCTCATGTCGGTGCTCTTCGGTCTTTATCAGCCGGAGGGCGGCGAGATCTACAAGGACGGCGAGAAGGTCACCATCAACGACCCGAACGACGCCAACGCGCTCGGGATAGGGATGGTCCACCAGCACTTCAAACTCGTCGACGTCTTTACCGTCCTTGACAACATCATTCTCGGCACCGAGCCGAGCACTCTCGGCTTCCTCCGCAAGAAGGAGGCGAGAAAAAAGGTGATGCGCCTCTCGAAAGAGTACGGACTCAACGTCGATCCGGACGCGAAAGTCGAGGACATCACCGTCGGTATGCAGCAGCGCACCGAGATCCTGAAAATGCTCTACCGCGACAACGAGATCCTCATCTTCGACGAGCCTACCGCGGTCCTCACCCCGCAGGAGATCACCGAACTCATGGGGATCATCCGCGGCCTCGCGGCGGAGGGTAAGTCGATCCTCTTCATCTCGCACAAGCTCAACGAGATCATGGAGATCGCCGACCGCTGCACGGTCCTTCGCAAGGGCAAATACGTCGGCACGGTCAACATCTCCGAGACGACGAAGGAAGAGCTGTCGTCGATGATGGTCGGCAGAGGGGTCAAGTTCGCCGTCGACAAGGAAGACGCGAAGCCCGCCGACACGGTCCTGTCGATCGAGCATCTCTCGGTCAAGAGCAGGATCCACAAAAAGCTCGCCGTCAAGGACGTGTCGCTGAC
>JAFWPR010000033.1 GCA_017545225.1 Clostridia bacterium | reverse complement strand
TGAAATTATGAAGTTCTAATTCAGTAATAACCAATCTATCACCTTACTCTGGTCTTCATCGGCATAAGCACCATCAGGAACGAGTCGTCATCTTCGGAATTAATTACGCACGGACCCTTCTGCGACGAGAAGTTGAAGCTCACCTTTTCCTTCTCAATAACCTTCAGGCAGTCGAGAAGGTTCTTCTTATTAAATGAAATCGCCATTTCCTGGCCTGTGATCTCCGCGTTAAGCGTCTCATGCGAGTTTCCGTCTTCACCGGCAACGCTCACAAAAACCTCATCCGGATACGTATTCAAGTTGATCGACCACTTTTTATCGTCGTCAATAACGAGAGCTACACGCTCTATCGTATCTATAAACAGCGCTGTCGGAAGCGTCATGACCGTCGCGAACTCAATCGGAATCAGTTTTTCGTAGTCGGGGAACTCACCTCTTAAAAGACTCGAAACAAGCTTAAAAGTATTGTTGAAGAACATTATCTGATTTTCACTGTAGCAAAAACTGATAACGTCGTTGTTCTTGTCAACAACCTTCGCGACATAATCAAGAACCCTAGAAGGGACAACAACGCGGAATTCCTCTTCAGAGACGCTCGGGAACGACTTGACAGCGAGTTTGAAACCGTCAATAGCGGCGAATTTCAGAAGACCGCCCTTATTTTCAATAAGAACGCCTCTCAGAATCATCTTTGCACTGTCCTGGCTCGCCGCAAACGCGGTCTGCTTCACGAGATTTCTGAACGTCGGACCGGGCAGATTAACAACTTTGTCAAAATCATTAATGAAATTAACTTTGGGATACTGTTCGCTGCCGATAGTTGAAATCTCGAAATGCGACGCGCCGCTGTTGATATGCAGTCCGTTTCCTGTTGTAGAAGTCTCGACCGTCACGTAGATATCCGGAAGTTTTCTGACAATATCGGAAAAGATACGAGCATTTACCAAAACAGAACCGATTTCCTCAATAATCGCAGCGACCTGGTAGGTAATGCTGATATCGTTGTCGGATCCGGTAAGAATCAGATCTTCGCTGACTTCGATGAGCACGCACTCCAGTGCCGCATAGTTTGACTTTGCGGGAATCGCACGCGATACTATATCCAGCCCTTCTCTCAACAAATCTCTATTGCAAGTGAACTTCATAATGCCCTCCTTTTTCTTCGAAAAGAACTGATGTTATTATACCAAATCTCTGCCGCAAAGTAAAGTAAAACAGGGCCCGGAAAAAACGGAAATATCGTTGTTCCGCGATTTTCTTATCCCGAAGGGATAAATTATAAAAAAATGAGTCGATAGTTGTTGTTATAGAGACGGTGGGTTTGTGGGTTTCTCATTATTTTCCCTAAAAATCGGGGAACATGGCTGTGGGTAAAATGTGGGATTCTTTTGAGTAACCGACAATTGCCGTTCAAAAACGGTGGGTTTCTTTTTTCTTCAAAAAAATGAACCCCGGCGCATCGATTTTTTAGTTTCAGCAGCGCCGGGGTCAAGTGGTATTTAATAAGGCAAAATCAGGAAATCATCTTCTTCATTTCATCGATGTAGGATTTGATTTCATCGTCGGTGAGATACCTGTTTTCTACGTTTTTGCAGCCGTCAAGAACGGAAGTGTGGTTCATTCCGCCGAACTCTTCGGCAATACGCTGATAGGAATATGAGAGAATCGTTCTGCAGAAGTACATTGCCACGTGTCTTGCGATAACGATCTTTTTTGATTTGTTTCTCGAAAGAATATCTTCGATTTTCACGTCGAAATATCTTGAAACCACGTCTAAAATAAGATCCGTGTTGACTTCTTTGTATTCGGAAATATTAAGATGGCGGAGCGCTTCGTGAGCAGATTCCATCGTAATTTTCTCGCCGTGTGAAGCCAGATGCTTGAACTGCATCAATATTCCTTCTATTTCACGTACGTTGTTGAGCTCGGATTGAGCGAGAGAGTCGATGATTTCGCTGGAAATATCCATATCCATGTCATCGCTCTTCTTGAGCATGATCGCGTACCTGACCTCGTAGTTGGGCGCGGTAATGGATGTTGTGAAGCCGTTCTCAAAGCGAGTCTTAAGCCTGTCGGCAAGCGCGTTGATCTCTGAAATTCTACAGTCGCTCGAAATAACAATCTGCTTGTCGTGCGCGTAAAGTTCGTTGAAGGTGTTGAAAAACTCCTCCTGGGTACCTGCGCGGTTTGCGATAAACTGGATATCGTCGATTAAGAGAACGTCGACGGAACGGTATTTCTGACGGAAATCCTCCATCCTGTTGTTTTGAATGGAAGTAATATAGTCTATTGTAAAAGTCTCGGTTGTGACGTAAAGAACGCGCATAGCGGGATTTCTGCGGATAATCTCGTTGCCGATCGCGTGCAGAAGGTGCGTCTTACCGAGTCCGGAATTTGCGTATATAAAGAACGGGTTGTATTTTGTGCCGGGGTTTTCGGAAATATTAGTCGCGACGGAATACGCCTGACGGCAGTTGTCGCCGACGACAAAATTCTCGAACGTGTATTTCGAAATAAGGTTCGACTCGAAAGGCTGCTCCTTTTTGAAGCTGATTTCAGATGAAAAAGAACCTTTTTCCGCAGACTTTTTTTCCTCGCCGGAAATGAGATTATCTATCTCAGCCTTGTCAGACGAGAAAATGATTGTACACTCATGGCCGATAATCTCGGTAAAAACCGCAGAAACCGAGTCATAGCGTTTTGCGAAAAACTTCTCCGCGATAGAATTCTCGCAATAAACAACAATAGTCTCGTCGTCAAAATACGCGAGAGAAGAAGGTTCTACGTATGTATTGAAAAATATGCCTGAACCGAGAACTGTCCGGTATTCAGTCTTAAACTTATCCCAAAGCACTTGCCGTGCCTCTGTGAAACTCATATTTCCTCCGTATATACTGACGGGATGTCCTGCAAGGGCGAAAAAAAGGAAAAGCACTCGAATAGTGCCTGCGGACATTCCGGTATTCATAATCTTTCTTCATCT
>JAFWPR010000032.1 GCA_017545225.1 Clostridia bacterium | reverse complement strand
GTGAGGTGACCGCGAACGACGCTCTCCGCTTTCGCGAGCGCGTCGGAGATATTCGCCCCTTTTTCGACGCAGAAGACGGCGCGGCAGTCCCTAGGGATCGCATTGTCTTTTCCGCCGCCCGTAACAGAAGACAGACGGATCGGCGAAACCTCCGAGATAAACCTTAAAACGGTCGCAGCGGCGGCGACGGCCGACACGCGGCGCAGCGCGATATCTTCGCCGGAGTGGCCGCCCGCGAGGCCGGAAACGACAAGCGTGTAGAAATCGCCTTCGGCCGCGTCTGCCGGCTCAAATTCAAACATAACGTCCGTCCTCACGCCTCCGGCGCACGAGACGGTTGCGACACCCTCGTCGGCGGAGTCGAGATTTATGAGAAGGCGCGATTTAACAAGTGAGAAGTCAAACGCCTTCATTCCGTCGAGACCGACTTCCTCGGAAGTCGTGAAAAGGCACTCGATACGGGGCAGCGAAAGCGTTTTGTCGTCAAGAAGCGCAAGCATGATCGCGACAGCGACGCCGTCGTCCGCGCCGAGAGTAGTGCCGGCCGCGGAGAGAATATCGCCGCGCTCGACGAGTTTTATCGGATCGCGAAGAAAATCGTGCGCGACTCCCGGAGCCGCCTCGCAGACCATATCGACGTGGCCCTGGAGCATTACCGACGGATCGCCCTCCCGCCCCCGTGACGCGTCTTTCGTAATAAAGATATTGTTCGCTTTATCGCGAACGCAGGAGAGCGAGCGTTCGCGGGCGAAGTTCTCAAGATACGACGCTATACCCGCCTCATTCCCCGATCCGCGCGGGATCGCTGAGATCTCCTCGAAAAAGCGGAATACGTCTCTGTGCTGTACGTTGTCAAACATAAATGCTCCGAATAATTGAAGTTACCTTACAATAATAGCAGATTTTCCCCTACAAATCAACCGAGCGGGAAAATAAAACCGGAACGGGCGAAAAAAGTTCGTCGTTTTGACTTTATTCTTAATAACTAATGTGGTATAATTTAGGATGAGAGAGTATGAGCAGAGGAGGGAGACCGTTGAAGGCAAATAAGGTACTGTCGTTTCTCGACACGCTCTCGGACGCCGCGGTAAACGGTCGCCCCACAACTGCGATCATCCTCGCCGCGGGTTCCTCGGAGCGCTTTTCGGGCGGGAGCGGAGTCAAGAAACAGTTCTTCCCCGTTCTCGGCATTCCAGCCGTTCTGCGCTCTGCGCTTGCGTTTGAGGAATGTTCCGACGTAAATCAGATAATCGTAGTAACGGGAGAAGACGACGTTGTAAAAATGAAGTCTCTCCTTTACGGGAGGGTAACAAAGCTCTCCGACGTAACAGTCGGAGGCGCGACGCGCCTCGAATCGGCAAAAGAGGGACTTCTTCTCGCAGACCCCGCCTCAAAGTTCATCGCGGTACACGACGCGGCGAGATGTCTCGTCACGGTCGATATCATAAAAAACGTAATTGCCGAAGCCGTGAGGTGCGGCGCCGCCGCCGCCGCGGTACCCGCGTCGGATACGGTAAAATTGACGGACGGAGGCAGAGCGGTCGCCGAAACGCTCGACAGAGGCCGCATCTGGCTCGCCGCAACTCCGCAGATCTTCTCGGCGAACCTATACCGTGCCGCGATATTCACCGCGGTCCGCGACGGAGTCGCGGTCACCGACGACTGCGCCGCCGTCGAGCGGCTCGGTGCAAAGGTGAAACTCGTCGACTGCGGAAGAGAAAACATAAAAATAACCTACCCGGTCGACGCAGCGATCGCCGAAGCGATCCTTGCAAGGCGGGCGGCTGAACGCGAGGAGGGGTGAGAGGATGAGGATAGGTCACGGATACGACGTCCACAGAACGAAACCCGGAGACGGGGTCGTCCTCGGCGGGGTCAGAATAGACTGCGGTCAGGCTCTCGAAGCGCATTCCGACGGCGACGTGCTCACTCACGCGCTGATCGACGCTCTTTTCGGAGCGGCCGGTCTGCCCGACATAGGCGCTCATTTCCCCGATTCCGACGAACGGTACAAGGACGCCGACAGTCTTGAACTGCTCGAAGAAGCGATAACGCTCGTACGCCGCGAGGGGTTTGACGTCGAATACGCCGATATGACCGTCGTGGCAGAAGCGCCGAAACTCGCGCCGTATATCGTCAGGATGAGAGAAACGATCGCCGGCGCTTTGGATATCTCCCCGTCGCGCGTCAACGTAAAGGCGACGACGGAAGAAAAGCTCGGATTCACGGGAAGCGGCGAAGGGATCGCCGCGCACGCGGTCTGCTTACTGGAAGAATAGCAGCCCGCCGCGAAACCGTATTATCCCTTAGTCCTTTGTTTTGCAATTCCGTGCGGCTCCGCGGCGGACGGAAACTGTTTCGGGAGCCCCGCGGGGCTCATATACAGAGTATGACGGCGGGTATTTCCCGGTGACCGCCGAGGCGCGGCGCGATCAGCCGCGCAAAACGCGAAATTCACAAAAAAGGTCAGATCAACTATGAGAAAACATCCGATCATCATCAATCCTTCCCTTCTCGCCGCCGATTTTTTGGATCTTGAAAAAAGCGTGCGAGAAGCCGTCTCGTCGGGCGTCGAAATGCTCCACGCCGACGTGATGGACGGAGTGTACGTGCCGAATATCAGTTTCGGATTCGATATAATCGGAAAGATCGTATCGGTTTCTTCCGTTCCCGTCGACGTTCATATGATGACTGCGGCGCCGTGGAATTATCTCGACGCCCTGAAAAACGCGGGGGCGTATTCCGTGACGATCCATTCGGACGTCGGCGACGTATGCACGCGCCGCGACACGCTCGCGAGGATCAGAGCGCTCGGAATGAAATCGGCGGTCGCTCTGAAACCGGCGTATCCCGCCGAGAACGTCGCGGACGTTATCGACCTTTGCGACATGGTCCTCGTAATGAC
>JAFWPR010000031.1 GCA_017545225.1 Clostridia bacterium | reverse complement strand
CGGTTGCCCTTTATCTATAGCTGTCACGCATTATCGAAAGGAAAAAATGAAAAGAAAAAGAGGGAAAAAAGAAAAATACGGAAACAGAGGCGCGAAAAAAAGGATCGCCCGGAGTTCCGTCAGAAGTCTTGCGTCCGATCGCAGAAAGCCGAAGGCGCAGACAAAAAGAAGAGAGGACGCCCCGATCGTTCACGGCGTTTTCGACTACAGCGGAGACGGATACGGTTTCTGCCGCGTCGAGGACGGGTCCCGTGCGGACGTTTTTATTCCGCCGGATGCGACCGCGGGCGCGATGACGGGAGATACCGTATCGGTAGCGATCCGCCGTTCCGAGGGGACGAGGACCGAGGGAGAGGTCGTCTCGTTCGACGAACGTGCGAACGGGTCGGTCGTCGGGACCGTCGTCCCGGTCGGCGCGCGCTTTTACGTCAAACCGAAAAATGCGAAGCTCAGGGTCACCTTCCGCGCTGAGGGCGGCATACCGTTCGAGGCGGGCGATCTGGTTCTCGCCGTTCCCGTCGGAAAAGGATATTTCGAGAGATCATCGCGCCGAGCGGACGAATACGACCCGCTGACTCTTAAAAGGGAAGCGCCGCTCCCGTGCGTCGTGACGAAGAATTACGGCGCGGCGGAAGAGATGCACGCAAATTACGACGCGGTCCTCGACTCCTCGGGGATCCCGACCGTTTTTTCGCGCGAGGCGGAGGCCGAAGCCGAAGAAGCAGCCCGCGAGGCCGTCGTGCCGGACGGAAGAGTCGACCTGAGGGATGAACTGATCTTCACGCTCGACGGCGCGGGTGCGAAAGACCTCGACGACGCCGTTTCGCTGAAACGGACCGACGGCGGGTTTGAGCTCGGCGTCCATATAGCGGACGTGTCGCATTACGTGAAAGAAGGCGGCGCGCTCGACCGCGACGCGAGGGACAGAGGCACGTCGGTATATTTCACCGACAAGGTCGTGCCGATGCTTCCTGCCGTTCTGTCGAACGGCTGCTGTTCGCTTTCCGGCGGCGAGGAGAGATATACGCTTTCCGTCGCCGTCACGCTCAACGAAAAAGGCGAGAGGGTGAAGGCGTCTTTGTTCCCGTCGGTCATAAGATCGTCGCTCCGCGGCGTTTACTCCGAGGCAAACGACGTGCTCGAATCGGGAAAGAAGTCCCCGTTTTACGAAAAATACTCGGCCGTTGCCGATACGCTTTCTCTTATGTGGGAACTCGCCTGTCTTCTGAAGAAGAAAAGGACGGCGAGCGGTGCTGTCGAACTTGCTGAAGACGAGGCGGCGATCATGCTCGGAGAGGACGGTTCTCCGGTCGACGTCGTGCGTATCGAGCGCGGGAAAACGGAGCGGATCATCGAGCAGTTCATGCTCGAGGCGAACATAGCGGCGGCGTCGATCGGGACCGATCGCGGACTGCCGTTCGTTTACCGCGTCCACGAGGAGCCGTCGGCCGAAAAGCTGTCCGATCTCGCGGGGGCGCTCGCCGTCATCGGCGTCGACCCGCACGGGGTCGACAAAGTACCTGCCCGCGCATCGTACGGACCGATATCCGAGATCCTCAAAGACGCGGAGGCGATGGGGCAGGGCGTGTTCGACACCGTTTCGGGGATCGTTCTGCGCTCGATGATGAAGGCGAAGTATTCCCCCGTCCCGGGCCGTCATTTCGGCATCGGCGCGGACCTCTACTGCCACTTCACCTCGCCTATAAGAAGATATCCCGATCTCTTCATCCACAGAGAGCTCTCCGCGGCCGCGTATGCGGCGGGCGGGGCGCTCGATACAGGCGCGTCGTCGGACGGCGCGGGGGCGAAGCGGACGAAAGAGTCGACCGACGCGGCGGCTGTCAGCACCGACCGCGAGATGCGCGCGGTCGCCGCCGAGAGACAGATAGAGGCGCTCTTCATCGCGGAATATATGAGAGGGAAGACGGGCGAGGAGTTCGACGCCGCCGTCAGTTCGGCGACGCCTTTCGGACTGTTCGTCAGACTTTCCAATACCGCGGAGGGACTCGTCCCGATGACGGAGTTTCCCGAAGGCGCCGAAGCGGCGAAAAACGGCGCCCAGATCGTCGCGGGAGAGCAAAGATACCGCCTCGGCGACACGGTGAGGGTACGGCTGACCGGCGCGGACGTCACGACGGGCAAACTCACTTTCGCCCTCGTCCGCTGAGGATTCCGTATTGACAAAGAATACTTTATATATTAAAATATACGAGATATGATACTCTCCGCCCGAGGCGGAGAAAGGATGGGACTATGGACGAAAAAAGACTTGCCGAACTCAGTGAAATAAGCAGAAAAATACGGGTCGGGATAATCGACGCCGTGTATTCCGCTTCATCGGGCCATCCGGGCGGATCGCTCTCTATCGCGGACCTCTTGACCTACCTGTATTTTGAAAAGATGAATATCGACCCGGAGCGTCCCGACGATCCGGACCGCGACAGACTCGTTCTGTCGAAAGGTCACTGCGCCCCCGGCCTTTATTCGGCTCTCGCTCACAGAGGATATTTCCCCGTCGAGGATCTCAAGACGTTCCGCAAGACGACGAGTTATCTTCAGTGCCACCCCGATATGAAGCACACCCCCGGCGTCGACATGTCGTCGGGTTCGCTCGGACAGGGCGCGTCCGTCTCGTGCGGCATGGCGCTCAGCTGTCTGAAAGACGGCAAAAAGAACAGAATTTACGCGATCTTAGGCGACGGAGAGACCGAAGAGGGACAGGTTTGGGAGGCGGCGATGTTCGCTTCTCACTATCACCTCTCCAACCTCACGTGGATCGTCGACCTGAACGGACTTCAGATCGACGGGCCGATCTCCGAGGTCATGGATCCCGCTCCTCACGAGGATAAATTCCGCGCGTTCGGTTGGAACGTCGTCCACGCGGACGCTCACGATTTCAATTCCCTTGAAAAGGCGTTCTCGGAAGTCGTCTCTTCCGACCGCCCCGGCGTTATCATCCAGCACAGCGTCAAGGGCAAGGGCGTCTCGTACATGGAGAACAACGTCGCGTGGCACGGTTCCGCGCCCAACGCGGAACAGTACGAGATCGCGATGCGCGACCTCGGCGAACGCTGACGGAGCATGAAACCGTTTCCGAGAACGACGGTCGGCGGGATCAGCCTGCCCCGTCTTCTGATAGGTACGAATTGGTTCCTCGGGTGGAGCCACCGCGGAGCGGCGGCAGACGACGCGATCCGCGAGCGCTTCCCCGAGCCGGAGGACTTCTGGCCAACGATCTCCGTCTTTCTTGACGCGGGAGTCGATGCTCTGATGGCTCCGATCAGCACTATGCCGATCATGGAGAGGGCGATCGACTACGCCGAGCAGAAGTCGGGAAAGAAGATCATCAGAATCGACACCCCCGGAGTCAACGTCGAGGACACCCCCGAGGGGAGACGCGACGCGGAGGCGCTTATAAAGCACAGCGCAGAGATCGGCAGCGATTTCTGCCTGCTCCATCACACCTGCGTCGAAAAACTTCTTGACAAGGGTTCCGAGTCGATCCCGCGCCTTCCCGATTATCTCTCGATGATCCGCGACGCGGGGATGATCCCCGGTCTGTCGACTCATATGCCTGAGACGGTCGTCTACGCCGACAGTTGCGGATACGACGTTGAGACGTACATCCAGATCTTCAACTGTATGGGATTTCTGATGCAGGTCGAGGTCGAGAACGTGGCGCGGATCATTCACGACGCGAAAAAGCCCGTGATGACGATCAAGCCGCTCGCCGCGGGCAGGACGACCCCGTACGTTGGGCTGACGTTCAGTTTCAGCGCGATAAGGGAGTGCGATATGGTCACGGTGGGCACCTCGACGCCGCTTGAAGCGGCGGAGGATATCGAGATCGCCGCGGCTGCGATAGAGCGCCGTTTCCCCGATCTCGAGGCGAGAAGTTCGCCGTACAAACAGAGAGTATTAGGTCATTGATTTTTGAGAATAACGAAAGGATCACATAAAAATGGCTGACAAGATAGCGACCCGTGAGGCGTACGGAAAGGCGCTGGAGGAATTCGGCGCGGTTTATCCCGATCTCGTGGTGCTCGACGCGGACCTTGCCGCGGCGACGAAGACCGGCATCTTCAAAAAGGCGTATCCCGACAGATTTTTCGATTGCGGGATCGCGGAAAACAATATGATAGGAGTGGCGGTCGGTCTTTCCCTGACGGGTAAGATCCCGTTCGCGTCCTCGTTCGCAATGTTCGCGGCGGGGCGCTCCTTCGAGCAGGTAAGGAACTCCGTGGGCTACCCCCACTGCAACGTCAAGATCGGCGCGACACACGCGGGTATCACCGTCGGCGAAGACGGCGCGACTCACCAGTGCTGCGAGGATATCGCCCTCATGAGGACGATCCCCGGAATGGTCGTTCTTAATCCCGCCGACGGAGTCGAGGCGCGCCTCGCCGTCAAGGCGGCTATCGAGTACAAGGGACCCGTCTACCTCCGCTTCGGCAGAATGGCGGTACCGTACGTTTACGGCGACGATTACAAATTCGAGATCGGTAAGGCGTCCGTCCTCGCGGACGGCGGCGACGTCGCGATCATGGCGACCGGAATCGAGGTCGAGCAGGCGCTCGCGGCGCGGGAACTGCTCGCCGCGGAAGGCGTCTCGGCGTCCGTCGTGAATATCTCGACGATCAAACCGCTCGACAGCGAGACCGTCACCGCAATGGCGAAAAAGTGCGGAGCGGTCGTCACGTGCGAGGAGCACACAGTTATAGGCGGACTCGGCGCGGCGGTCTGCGAGACTCTCGCCGAGACCTGTCCCGTTCCCGTCCTCAGAGTAGGCGTCGAAGACGTCTTCGGCCGCTCCGGACCCGCAAAAGAACTCGTATCGTATTTCGGCCTCGACGCGGCTGCGATCGCCGACCGCGCGAAACGGGCGATAGCCCTCAAATAAAACAGGAGAAAACAGATGGACGAACCTCCCCGATTGTGCCTTCCCGTAAAGCGCACGGTCAGATATGAAAACCTTTTCGCAGAGATAGAAGAAACGCCCGTGAGATACGTTTTCGCCTCAGGCGGGCCGATCCGTCTTCGCCTCTGAGCGGGCGGCGGCAGGATTATCACGGCAGACTCATTGAACGAAAAGGAGTGAATCATACACACTTATGGACACAAACGACGTTATTACCATTATCGTAATGGCGCTGCTCATTCTTATGTCCTCATATTTTTCAGCGACCGAGACCGCGTTTTCCTCGCTCAACAAGGCGAGGCTCAAAGCGCTTGCCGAAAAAGGCAACAAACGCGCGGGCAGCACGCTTGCGCTGTCCGAGAAATACGACAGGCTCCTGTCGACGATCCTCGTCGGGAACAACGCCGTCAACATCGCTCTCACGGCGATAGCGACTGTGTTCTTCATCAAGATTTTGAGCAGTGAAGTGACCGGCACGACCGTAGCGACCGTCGTCGTCACCGCCCTCGTCCTGATCTTCGGCGAGATCTCGCCAAAGACGCTCGCCAAGGAATCGCCCGAGAGATTCGCGATGTTCTCGACCCCGCTCATCCGTTTTTTCATCGTTATCCTGACTCCGATTACCTTCATCTTCTCCCTTTGGCAGAAGCTTCTTCTGAAGGTGTTCAAGGTAAAGGATGACAGAAAGATGACGCCCGACGAACTCCTCGTCCTCGTCGACGAGGTCGAAGAGGGCGGTATGATCGACGCCGAGGAGAGCGAACTTCTCCGCTCCGCGATCGAGTTCAACGAGCAGGAGGCGGTCGACATCCTCACCCCACGCGTCGACGTCGAGGGCGTGTCGGAGGATGCGAAAAAAGAAGATATCGCCCGCGTGTTCACTGACACCGGTTTCTCGCGGCTGCCCGTTTACAGGGATTCGATAGACAATATCGTCGGCGTCGTCCATCAGAAGGACTTTTACGACGGTCCGAAGATAACGGCCAAATCATTGGGAGAGATCATGAAGCCGCCCGTCTTCGTCACTCCGACGATGAAGATCAGCGATATCCTCAAGATGCTTCAACAGCAAAAGGCGCACATCGCCGTCGTCACCGACGAATTCGGCGGTACGCTCGGCATTGTGACGATGGAAGATATCCTCGAGGAGCTCGTCGGCGAGATCTGGGACGAACACGACGAAGTCGTCGAGGAATTCACGCTGCTTGACGACGGTTCGTACAGGGTAAGCTGCAACGCCGACCTTGACGAGATGTTTGAATTTTTCGATCTCGACGCGGAAGAGGATCAGGGCTCCGTCGGCGGATGGGTGCTCGATCAGATCGGAAAGATCCCCGACGTGGGCGATACGTTCGATTATGAAAACCTTCACGTCACCGTTACCGAGACGGACAACCAGCGCGTCGTCGCGATAAACGTGATAGTCGAGCAGGAAGAGGACGAAGAGGCAGAAGAAAAAGAGGAAGAATAGATAAAACCGGACGGCCGGGATCGGCCGCCCGGTTTTTGAAAACTCAGGCAAACGGAGGAAAGTACGTGAACGGCGCGATCATTCACCCTATCCCGCCCGTATTCGATAAAAACTCGCGCATTCTGATCCTCGGGAGTTTTCCTTCCGTGAAGTCGCGCGAAGTGGGATTCTTTTACGGTCACCCGCAGAACCGTTTTTGGAAAGTCGTCTCCGCTCTTTTTGAGGAAGAGACGCCGCGCACGGTCGAAGAAAAGAAAGACCTTCTCATTCGGAACGGCGTCGCGCTCTGGGACGTTCTTCATTCGTGCGAGATCAGGGGATCTTCCGACGCGAGTATAAAAAACGCCTCCCCGAACGATCTTTCGGTCATTTTATGCGCCGCGGAAATAAAGGCGATATTCACGAACGGAGCGGCGGCTTATAAGTATTACGTCAGATACGCCCTGCCTTCGACCGGCAGGCCCGCCGTCCCGCTTCCGTCGACGAGTCCGGCAAACGCGGCGTGGAGCACGGAAAGGCTGCTGACCGAATGGAGAAAGATCATAATCTGAAACGCGCCCCTTTCGGGACGCGTTTTGTTTTATGAGGCGCTCTCAAACGGTATGTTTTTCGCTTCTTTTCCGTCGTAAACCGTCAGCTCGTCGCCGAACATGACGTAAAGCTTTCCGTCGAAGACCGTCTTTGAGACTCCGGAATACCAGTACGATCTCTTACCGTCGACTGCTTCCCGGTGCTCGGCGATCCATTCATCGGTATCATATCCCTGCCAAAACTGCCGGAACATAAAATCTACGTATCTGTCGCCGACCCCGGACAGACTGACGATTTTTTCCGACGTTCCGTTTTCGACGTCTTCAAGATATATCCCGTTTTGATCGAACGACACGACTTTTCCGCCGTAAACCGTCAGCTCGTCGCAGGAAGCGCCTTCAAAGTAAAGGTTGTTTTTTCCTTCTTCGGTATTCGGCGCGTGATTGAGGACCTTTTTTGAACCGAGAACGGCTCCGTCGCCGTCGAACACGCTCACCCGGACCGTCGCCCCCGTACCGTCGGGCGTCTCTTCGCAAACGTATATCTTTCCGTCCGATATGCAAAAAGACCGGACGTCGGGAGCCTCGGCGACCTGATAAAGATAACCGTCCGAAACGCGGCAGATCCCGACGTTGTATAAGGCGAAGAAAAGATCGCCGCCGACGGTCTGCAGTTTTCCGATCGGGTCGTCCGAATCGCGGATCAGGACCGTGATCTCACCTGTCGACAGATCCGCGCATTTCAGCGAGTATCTGAAATCCGCCATATTCGGGTGCGTTGAATACCATATTCTGTCTCCGCAGACCGCTGCGGATGAGATGATTTCAGGGGCGTCGATGATCTTTTCGATCTTCCCCGTGAGCAGATTTGCTTTGAAAAGCCCGCGTTCGACCGAAAGACAGTCGAACGTTCCGCCTAAGTACGCGGCGTCGCCGCATACGCTGCGGAAAGGAAGCAGCGTCTCCGGGACCGTAACTCCGGTATCCCGCAGCCCGTCGTCTCTCATTTCACAGATCGTTTTCCCCTCGAGATAATACAGGTACGCGGTCCCGCCGGATTCAAATATCCCGACGCCGGAGTATCTCTCTCTGGAGGTCATTCCGTTGTCGGCTCCTCTTAACGTTCCCTCGCCGAGATCGTCTTTGATATCGAATCTGTCAACTGGATCGGGGACAGCTTCGAGCTTTACGGCGTCCTCCGGGACGGTCTTGTCTGCGGCGTCGCTTCCCGCTTTAACGGCGGGCGTTTCCGGATAGCTCATATCCGGCGCTTTTCTGCTCAGAGCCGCTGCGATAAAAACAGCGCATGCCGCGAGCAGAAAACACGCCGCGGCGACGAACAGAGGAATCCGTCTGCGGGACGTCTTTTTTTCACTGCGTCCGACGACTTTCGCCTCGATCCTTCCGACCGCCCCTCCGGGAGGCGTCTTTTCTTCGATACCTGCGAAGAATCCCTCGAGATCTTTTTCGTCCGCGCCGTCAAGGATCGACGAAAACGTTTTTTTCATAATTCTTTCCTTTCCAGTTTATCCCGGAGCTTCAAGATCGCTCTGTGCGATCTCACGTCGACGTTCGACACGGTCATACCGAGACTGGCTGCGACCGTTTTTGAGCTTTGGCCGAGATAATACTTTCTGAATACGATATCCGAGTCGGGGTGCCCGAGTTTTCTGATCTCGTCGAAGACCGCCCTGACCGTCTCTTTTTCGGCGATCTCGTCGGAGACGTCCGGGGAAACGGCGGCTCCGACGAAGAAATCCTCGTCGAGCGGGACGGTCGTCCGCTTGTTTCTTATACAGTTGAGAGCGGCGTTTCTGGCGATCACTCCGATATATGTTTTGAGCGACGCTTCGGGTCTGAAGCCGTCAAGAGACGCTTTGAACCGCAAAAACACGTCGGTGACGCAGTCCTCGATCTCCGAAGAGTCCGAGACGTCCGCCATAATACCCGAAACGATCGAAAAAACGAGACCCGAAAACCGTCGTATGACAAGGCTCATTCCCGTCTCCGGATCTGTCCGGATCAGATCCGTAAGCTTTTCGTCAGTCATTTTGCACCCTTCCTTTGACCTTATAAACACAAAAAAGCCGGAATTCTTACGTTCCGACGTCAATAATCAAAAAAGGCTGCCTCAAAACGATATGATCCTGAGGCGGCCTGCGTTTTGATTGTTCAGTTTTCCGAGCGCTTTTTCGCTTCGTTCATAATCTTTTCTCCGAGACGTATCGCTTCCGAAAGGATCGTTTCGGCATCGCGCTTTGCTTTCTCGATTATCTCCCCGGATTCCTTTTTCGAGGACTCTTCCCTGATCCTCGATGATTTCTCGCGATCGGAGCAGAGTCGCTCGACGTTTTCAATATACTGACGGCAAGCGGCTTCCGTGGATTCAAACACCCCGTTCAGGGAGAGAGAGGCCTCCGCGATCGATCCGGCGTTTTCAATTTTGATCTCCCGCTCCTCAAGTTTCGCGTTGAGAGCGGCGACCTCGTCCTCGAGTTCGGAGATCCGATGCCTTTCGGCAAGGAGAAGTTCCGTGAGCTGTACGCGATTCATTCTTTTGAGATCGTTTTTCGCCATGACGGCCTCCGTGGTAGGATTGTACCCTTTTTTTTATTATACCCTCAAGTGTGGGTCATGTCAACCGATTATTTCCCGAATTGACTTTACTGAACCCGCTCTTTTGTGCTATAATGTATTATGGTATACTATATTTAGAAAATACGGAGACTTTGAAATGGCAAGATACAGAAGAGACAGAGTCAACGAATCGGTGAAAGAGGAGACGTCGCTTATTCTGCGCGACGTCAAGGACCCGAGAGTCGCCGGAAAAATGATAACGGTAACGTCCGCCGACGTGTCGGGAGATCTCAAATTCGCCAAGATATACTATTCCGTGCTCGAGGAGCACGATCCACGCGAGGTCAAAGCGGGTCTTAAGGGAGCGACCGGATATATCAGGAAACGGCTCGCCGAGACGCTCAACATGCGGATAACGCCGGAACTCACCTTCATAGAGGACAGCGGCGTGAAACACGGCGCGGACATCGCCGCGATCCTGCGAGATATCGGCTCGGCGAAAAGCGAAGAAGGAGAGAAACAATGACCGCCTCGTTTGAAAAAATGACGGTAGGCGAAGTCGTCGACGCCGTCGCGTCGTCCGAATCTCTCGCCGTGATCTGCCACACGAATCCGGACGGGGACACCGTGGGCTCGGCGTCCGCGCTTGCGCTCATCGCGCGGGGCGCAGGCGTGCGTTCTGCTGTGATCCTGCCGGACGAGCCGCAGGAGCGCCTTCGCTTTCTGCTCCCGCCCGACGGCGCAAAAGTCGGCGCGAAGGAGACGGACGGGTTCGATCTTTTCTGCGCCGTAGACGTCGCGTCGCCCGCGCAGTTCGGATCGCTCGGGGAACTCATCCCCCGCGTCGGTTTTATGATCGACCACCACGGTATGGGCGAACCGTTCTCAAAGAATCTCATCGATCCCTCGGCGTCGGCCGCGGGCGAGATCGTTTTCGACGTATATGAAGAGGCTGTAAGAAGAGGCGCGATCGCGCGCGACCCTGAGGTCGCACGCCGGATTTACGGCGCGATCCTCTCGGACACCGGTTCTTTCGCTTTTTCAAACGTTACGCAGCGTACTCACCTGATCGCCGCGTCGCTTCTTGAAGAGATCGCCGCTGACCCGGACGGTATGCCGGCTGACGAGATAAACAGACTTCTTTTCGGCAGGGCGACGGAGGGCGAACTCCGCGCAAAAATGCTGACCGTGAAGAATCTGAAAACTTTCGCGGACGGAGCGATCGCCGCGTCGATTATAACGGCTGAAGAGTTTGCGGAAAACGGGATCTCCGAGCGCGACGCAGGAGGCACGGTCGACGTGCCGAGAATGCTTATCGGCGCTGAGGTCGCGTTCGTGATAAGACAGTCGACTCAAGATCCGCGAGAGTTCAGAGTCTCCTCACGGTCGAATTCCGATTTCGACGTTTCGACGGTCTGCGCTCTTTTCGGAGGAGGTGGCCACCGCCGCGCCGCGGGATGCAACGTTTACGCCGATTCTCCCGAGGAGGCGTTCGATAAAGTCGCCTCAGCGTTCGAAAACAGCTATAAAGCGGTCTTATGAGCAGAAAAAAGAAACCGGACACCGTCAGCGGTATCCTCATCATAAACAAGCACGCCGGAGTCACGTCCCACCGCATAGTCTCCGCTATGCGGAAACTGTACGACACCCCGCGGGTCGGTCACACCGGCACGCTCGATCCGATGGCGACGGGCGTTCTCCCGATCCTTCTCGGCAGGGCGGTCAAAGCGTCCGAGTACGTTATGGCGGATGAGAAGGAATACCTTGCAGGAATGAAACTCGGGATAGCCACCGACACGCAGGACGTGACGGGCGAGACGGTCTTTTCGTCGGACAGCATACCGAACGAGGATGAAGTCGTAAAAGCCGCGGCGTCTTTCGTCGGCGAGTACGACCAGATCCCTCCGATGTATTCCGCCATTAAGATGGGCGGCGAAAAGCTGCTTGATATCGCACGCCGCGGCGAGACGGTCGAGCGCGAACCGCGCCGCGTCACGATAAAGGCGTGCGAGGCGAAAAAGGAAGACGACGGGACGTATTCCCTCCGCGTCGTCTGCTCGAAAGGCACGTACGTGCGCACGCTCTGCGACGACATAGGCAAAAAACTCGGATGCGGAGCCGCGATGGCGTCGCTCGTGAGAGTCAGGAGCGGGCCGTTCACTCTTGAGGGTTCCCGCACCGTGGAAGAGATAGAGAGCATGACGCTCGAGGAGCGGATCGCCGCGGTCACACCGACCGCCGCGCTCTTCGCAGATCTGCCCGAGACCGCCCCGGGGGCGCGGCTTGCAAAACTCTTCGCCTGCGGTTCTCCCGTTCCGCAGAAATGGATACGCACCTCGTTCCCCGACGGAACGCTTCTCCGCGTCACGGAGGGCGGAGTCCTCATCGGGCTCGGAAGAGTCGTTACCGAAAGCGGCGAAAGCGTGATCCGCTCGGAAAAACTATTCGATCTCAGCCTCGTCCCTCCCGAGGGATCGTCAGAAAGAGAGAAAAAACATGGAGAGCATCAAGATACTTCACACGGGTGATATCCACCTCGACAGTCCGTTCTCCGGCCTCGATACCCACCGCTCCGAGGTCAGAAGGAACGAACTTCGGGGAACGTTCACGTCGCTCATGACGTACGCCCGGACCGAAAACGTCGATCTGTTCCTCATCACGGGGGATATGTTCGACGTCGGTTTCGCGACGAGAGAGACGATCTCTCTTCTCATCAGGGAGATCTCAAAACTGAAATGCCCCGTCGTTATCAGCCCCGGAAACCACGATCCCGCCGGGGAGGGAAGCGTCTGGCGCAAGAACGTTTTTCCCGATAACACCTACATATTCACATCGGAGGAGCTTTCCTCGTTCGAGTTCCCGGAACTCGGATTCAGAGTATACGGATGGGGATTCGAGAAGACGGCGATGAGGGACAACCCCCTCGCCGGGAAAAAAGCGGAAAACGACGGCCTCGTCAACGTGCTGTCTGTCCACTGCGACCTCACTTCCCCGATCTCCGCGTCTTGTCCCCTCACCGCGGACGAACTTCTTGCGTTCGGCGCGGACTATTGCGCTCTCGGTCACGTCCACAATCCCGACTCTGTCTCTCTCCCGCACGGGATCGCTTACTGCGGGTGCCTCGAGGGACGGTCATTCGACGAAACCGGTCCGAAAGGAGCCGTCTTATGTGAGATCGGCAGAAGGAGTTCGCCGGGCGAGGAAGTTCCGGTGAGGTACTCCCGCGTCCGCTTTTCCAAAAGGCGTTACGAATCGCTCTCTCTTGCAGTCGACGGAGTCGCCGACGGGGAAGAGCTCAAGGAGAAAATATCGAACTTCATTTCCGAGCGAAAATACGGAGACGACACGCTTCTGCGCCTGACGCTCACCGGCCGCGTACGCGAGGATCTCGCCGTCGATACGGCTGCGCTTTCCGATCTCGGGGAGCGGCTGTACGCGCTCGACGTCCGGGACGAAACGACGCCGGACTGGAACGCCTCGGCGCTTGCCGCAGACCCCACCGTGAAGGGCGAGTTTTACAGGGTACTCGAACCGCTTCTGACGTCGCCGGAGCCCGAGAAGAGGAAGATCGCTTCCGCGGCGCTTCGATACGGACTTGCCGCGCTTGCGGGCGAATCAGTTGCAGACGCACTGCCGGCGTGGTACGGAAAGGAGTGATCGGGGGATGTACGTAAAAGAAATTCACGTTTCGTCCTTCGGGACGCTGACCGGTTTCGACGCCTCCCCATCCCGCGGGCTCAACGTCATAAGCGGGCCCAACGAGTCGGGAAAGACGTCGATCGCGATGTTCATCAAATTCATGCTCTACGGTATGCCCGCGACGCGCGGCCCGGCAGCGATAGAACGGAAGAAATACGTCAACTGGAAGACGGGCGAGGCATCGGGAACACTCGTCGTCGTGACCGACTCGGGAGACGAATACAGGATCGAAAGAACGCTCGCCGACGTCTCTCGCGGAGGAAAGGGAACGTTCAAGGAGACGGTTACGCTCGTCAGAGAACCGGGCGGCGTACCCGTAAGCTTCACGGGATCCGTCGGTGAATATCTGCTCGGGGTTCCCGAGGCGGTTTTCGTCAATACCGCTTTCGTCAGGCAGGCGACGGGCGTCAAGCCGGAGACGGAACCGCTCAGCAGATCTGTCGAAAATATGGTCACCGCCGCCGACGAAAAGGTGAACGTGAAAAAGGCGCTCGAAGAACTCGACCGCGCCCGCGTAGCGCTCCTTCACAAGAACAAAACCGGCGGGATGATCAGAGAGCTGGAAGCGGAGAGATTTGCCCTCCGCGAGAAAGTGGAGAGCGACAAATCAAATTCCGACGAGACGGTCAGAGTCGAGGCGTCCCTGGATGAGACGCGGAAAAAGCTCTCTTCCGCAGAGGAGAACGCGAAGAGTTACGACGAGCTGTTTTCGTCGCTCAAAGTGATCTCCGACAAGAGAAAACTCGACGCGGTCGCAAAAACGGCATCGGATCTCGAAATAACGGAAAAGCAGCTTGAGAAAGAAAAAGGAACTGAGCCGGACGGCGACTGCGACGGCGCGGTCGGGATGTTCGGGAGAAATTTCGAGGCGCTCGTCAAGGCGCGTGAGAATTACGAGGCACTGCCCGACCCGGAAGATGAAGACGACGAAGGTGAATTCGAGGGCGATCCGTTCGAGGACGTCAGGCGTTCCGAACGCCTTCGCTCAAAGGCAAAAGCGAGGACGGTGCTGGGGACCGTATTCCTCGTGCTCGGCTTGCTCGCCGCAGGAGGCGCGATCACGCTCAAATTCATGATGAACAGACCCGAATGGTTTTACGTCGCCGCGGGAGCGGCAGCGTTCGTTCTCTTCTCCGTGATCTTCTTTGCTCTCGGCTCAAAGAGCCGTTCCGATCTGCGCGCGATCATAGAGGATTGGGGCGCTCCGTCCGCCGATGAACTTGCCGAAACCGTCAGGATAAGAGAACAGGAGAGAAAAGAAAACCTCGATCTGAAAGAGAAAAAAGAAAAAGCCGCCTCAGACCTTGAAGCCGCGACCGCCGCAGTTGCGGAGTCGAAGGAAAAGCTTCTTGATATTGCGAAGAAACTGTACGTCGACATACCGGACGACGCGGAAGACGGCGAACTGCTTGAAAAAGTGAAAGCGACCGTCGCGGAGAAAAGGTCGGCCGTGACGCGCCTCGAGTCCGAGCGCGCGGCGCTGACGGGCCGTCTCGCCGCGCTGAGGGAACAGACTGCGGACATCGATCCCGTCTCGACCGTAAACGCCGCCCGCGAGGTCATGACGACCGACGCCGGCAAAAAAGCCGCGTCGATGAGTCAGGAAGCGGTCAGAGAAGCGGCGATGAAGAGAGATTTCTGCCGCGGGAGCGTGATCGAACTGAAAAAGAGAGACGCTGAACTCGACCGCAGGCTCGCTGAACTTCGCGCTACGGCGAAATCACCCGCCAAAGCGGCGGAAAAACTCGAAAAACTCGATTCTCTCATCGATGATCTGAAACGCCGTCACGCCGCTTACGTCACGGCTTACGAGGCGTTGAGTCTTGCCGGCGATAATCTTCGTTCGGGCGTTCTCCCGCAGGTCAGAGAGACGGCGGGAGAGATGATGAGCGAGATCTCGCACGGCAAATACCGCGGTCTTTCGATCTCACCCGCGATGGATCTTTACTTCACCGACTGCGAGGCGGGAACGAAAGAAGCGGAGCTTCTCTCGTCGGGGACCGAGGACGCGGCTTATCTCTCGCTTCGCCTTGCGCTTATCAAGACTCTTTTCTCGGGCGAAACGGCGGAGTACCCTCCCGTTGTTTTCGACGAGAGCTTCGCGCGGTTCGACGAGAGCAGGCTCGGGGCTGCGGTCGCGCTTTTGTCGTCCGAGTCGTTCGGTCTTCAGTCGTTCCTCTGCACGTGCCGCGAGGAAGAAGAGAAGCGGGCTGAAAAAGCGGGCGCAAACGTGATAAAACTGTAATGCGGATCGAAGGAGAGGTTTGAATGAAAAAAACATCTTTTTTCGATAAAAAATACCTGAAAAGAACGGCGTTCTGGGCGGCGGTCTCGATCCTGTCGATAGGACTCGTCGCCTACCTGAGCTATCACATCGCGGCGGGTTTCGAAAAGGACGTCAGTACGATGTTTGCACGCCGGACGACGCTGAGAAGCACCGTCACCTGCGACGGGTATATCTTCAGGCAAGAGACGCCGATCGCCGTTTCTTCGTACAATTCGGGTTCTCTTTACTCCGCGCTTGAGGACGGAGAAAAAGTCCGATCGTCCGATAAAGTCGCAGAGATATACAGCGGGTATTCTCCCGATATCGGGAATCAGCTCGCGGCGATCGACAGACAGATTTCCATGCTCGAGAACTGCAGGACTCTCTCCGTTGCGATAGGCGATACGGGGACTGTCGACGAAGGTATATTCGATACGGTCGTGGAGATGAGAAGGGCGGCGGAGACGGGGAATCTCGCGAGAGAATCGTCGTACCATTCCGATCTTTTCCTCAAGATGAAGAAGAGGTCCGTTCTCATCGGCGAGATAAGCGATTTTTCTGCGAGGATCGCCGAACTCGAGGCGCAAAAAGAGAGCCTGAGGTCAGGGCTCGGAACGCTGGTCGAGACGGTCGTATCTCCTGCGTCGGGGTATTATTACTCCGAGTGCGACGGGTACGAGGCGATTTTCTCCTCTTCAAAGGTAGATTCGCTCTCCCTCACCGCGCTTAACGAACTGATCTCAACGGAACCCGCTCCCGTCGAGGGCACGGCGGGTAAGATCGTGACGAACCACAAGTGGTATCTCGCCTGTCCGATGACGAAAGAGGATGCGTCGAAGATCGGGGGCGTCGGCGGAGAATTCCGAGTGACGCTGCAGAACAACTCAGAGACTCCTCTCGATATGACCGTTTATTCCGTAAGCACTGCGGGAGACGGCGCGTTGGTCGTCTTCGAGTGCGAGGCGGTAAAAGAGGGCTTTGATTTTACCAGATCCCAGTCCGTGACGGTGATCACCGCCGAAACGACCGGATTTAAGGTGCCGGTGTCTGCGGTCAGGATCGTCGACGGGGTAGAGGGCGTTTATATCATAGACGAGATAAAAGTCGGTTTCAGACGCATCGACGTGATCGACGAATCGGGCGGATTCTATCTCTGCCGCGAGGTCACGGCGGAGGACGAGGCTGCCGCCGCCGAGCCGGGCGAGACCGCGGGACCGGAAGAAACGGTCGGACCCGCCGAAACCGGAGCGGCGTCCGAAACGGAGAAGGCGGAAGAAACGAAATATATCCCGTGGCTCAGGCAGAACGACCTGATGATAACGGGCGGTACGGGTCTGTCGGAGGGGATGACCCATCTTCCTCCGCGAAAGTGAGTAAGGAATGACGGAAAGACAACTTGAAATAACGGAAAATTTCAAAAAAGTGAGAGAGAATATCGCCGCGGCGGTCTCAAAGCGCGGCGGCGGGGACGTGACGCTTCTCGCCGCGACGAAGACGGTCCCCGCGGAGGATATACTGTTCGCCGCGGAGAATCTCGGTCTTACCGCGGCGGGAGAGAACAGGCAGCAGGAGTTCACCGAAAAGTACGGTGTACTTTCAGGCGCGCTCGACTACCAGTTTATAGGGCATCTGCAGACGAACAAAGCGAAATTCATCGTCGGCAAGGCCTCGCTCATCCAATCGGTCGACTCGCTGCATCTTGCGGAACGAATCGGTTCTATCGCGTCGGCGGCGGGGCTCGTTCAGGACGTTCTGATCGAGATAAACATCGGCCGCGAGGAGGCGAAATCGGGTTTTCTGCCCGAGGAAGCGGCAGAGGCGGAGGCGCGTATTTCCGAACTTCCCGGAGTCAGAACGAGAGGTATCATGGTCATGGCGCCGGTTTGCTCCGAAAAAGATGAATACAGAAAATATTTTAGAGAAACTTACTCAATTTTTATTGACATTTTTCAAAAAAAATCGCATAATATAAGAGAGTGTATTTTGTCAATGGGAATGAGCGACAGTTACGTTGAAGCGATCGAGGAAGGTGCGACGCTCGTGAGAGTCGGAAGCGCCCTGTTCGGCAGGCGGAATTACCGTTGAACACTCATTAAATCAAACCTGAAAAACAAGAAATATATTACGGAGGCATGTTATGGGACTTATCGACAGAATCAAAAACGTGACCGGCGGTTCTTCCGCAGGGTACGGCGATGACTTCGACGACACCTACTATGACAATTTCGACGAGTACGGAGAAGGCGCTGACGACGATCAGGGCGGTATTGGCGGAATGAATCAGTCCAATATCGGCAATATGGGCAACGCAGGTTCTATGGGAGGCATCAGCCTTTCCGGCTCCGGCACCGCGCTCGAGATGAAGGTTGTCAAGCCCCAGCAGTTTGACAGCGTCACCCAGATCGCCGATCATCTTCTGAACAAACGCACCGTCGTTCTCAATCTCGAAAGCACGAGCAAGGAAACCGCGAGAAGACTTATCGACTTCCTCTCCGGCGTCGCTTACTCGATCGACGGCTCGATCAAGAAGATTGCTTCCAACGCTTACGTTATCACCCCCAGCAACGTTGACGTCGGCGACGCTCAGCTCCGCGTTCCCAAGGCTAAAGAACCGGAACCGGAACCGGCTCCCGAAACCGACGTATTTCCCGAATTCTGATTTTTGACCCGGCTCTGACGGGGCGACTCCGGCGCAAGGAGCGCCGGTTTCCCGGATGAGAGGAGCGTGTTCGCCTTGGTACTGTACATAATCAAAAACACGGTCTTGCTTCTCATCTCGGTCACGGAGATCATAATGCTTGTCCGGGCTGTATTCAGTTGGATACCCGCGGATATCGACAATGCGTTTACCCGGTTTATTTTCGGTTATACCGAGGTCGTGACCGCCCCGATGAGAGCGCTGTTCGACAGATTTCATCTGTTCGAGGGATCTCCGATCGACGTTTCGTTTTTCGCCACGTTTATACTGCTTATTATCCTGCGGCTCATCCTCGGATGACATGAGGCCGTGTCGGCGGGACGGCGCAGTCGGAGGGTCGATATGTCCTTTGATGACGAACTGGTCGCCGCAAGGGCGGCGGAGCTTGCTTCCCGCCCCGGCGTCTCTTTTGAAACAAGTCGTTTTCTCACGCCGCACGAGCAGGCAGTCTTTTTTCGCGCCGCGGCAGGGATGTCGGCTGACAAATTGAACAGACTGTTTTTTTACGGAGGATGCCGCGGCGCCGAAAGGCGCGTCGCGGTTTTTTTCCCTGAATGGGCAGATATCGGCGGCGCGCCGCCGAACTTGCCCGACACTCCTCTTTTCTCAAGCGGCAGAGAGGAGTTTTTTATAAAGACCGTTCCGCTCTACGGCGGGGACGAAGTCTACGGGATTACGTGTATTTCGGTGAAGGGAAGCGGTTACAGGACGCTTTTCCACCGCGATTATCTCGGTTCCGTCCTCGCACTCGGGATCGACAGGGGGTCCGTGGGCGACATAGTTCCGGAGAACGGTTTTTCAGCGAGGATATTTGTGACATCAAAAATAGCGCCGCTCATATCGTCGGAACTCGACAGAGTCGGGTCAGACAAAGTGACGGTGAAAGAAGAAGCGCCGCCGGACGGCTTTACGGCGGAGCGCAAGACTGAACAGATCACGGCGGTCGCGGCGTCTATGCGCCTCGACGCGCTCATCGGCGCGGTCTTCCCGCTGAGCCGTTCAGATGCGAAGGAACTCGTCCTCCGCGGATTATGCGAGGTCAATTTCGAGGATGAGGACAGGCCGGACAGAACGGTCGGACCGGGCGACGTCATATCGGCGAGAGGATACGGCAAATTCTCCGTCGGAGAAGAAACGGGCGTGACGAGGAGCGGAAAGATCCGCGTCACTGTCAATAAATACGTTTAAGCGGAGGGAAAAATGGCGGATAAAAATATCAGAGTACCCGTTTTCAGAAGGGCGATCCATGGGTATTCCCCGGAACACGTCGACGCGTTCATTACCGTAGTTCAGGAAAAATACTACTCCCTTGTCGCGGAGAACGAAAAACTGAAGGGACGTATTTCTTCGGTCGCTGCGGAGAGCAAGAAACGCGGCGTCGAGGACGAACTGCGCCGTCACGAGATAGAAGAGATAGGAGAAAAGGCGGAGCGTCTTCTGAGCGAGGCAAAGGAGAGGGCCGACAGACTCGTCCGCGAGGCCGAAGCGGAAGCAGAATGCATCAGGGCGGACGCTGCCTGCGAGCGGGCGGACGCCGATATCTACGCCGAGGAGGCGAAGTCTGAGGCGCTTGAGATGCTCAAAGAGCGCGAAGCGTTGCTCTCGCGCGCGAAGGCGGTCGTATCGGAACTCAGGGAAAAGCTTTCAGAGGAGTACGGGAACGTGCTCAGCACGCTTGACGAACTTGGACAGGTCGATCGCGGGAAAGCGGCGACATTATTCGACCGCGCCGAAAAAACCTCCCGAACGGAGGAAGAAACCGTTTTTTCGCCGACGGAATCCGAGCATACGGCAATACCCGAAGACGAGGTTCTTCCGGACGTGATCCCGGAGAAAGAGGAGGAGCCGGCTCTTACGGAACCCGAACCGGAAGAAGATACTTTTTCATGGGAGAGGCAGGAAGAGGCCGCGGACGACGCTGAGGAAGACGCGAACGAGGCGACCGACGAAGAACAGGTCCCGGAAGAAGAGAGCCTCGATGATATAACGATCCCCGATTTCTCGCCCGTTTTTGAAGATGAGGAAGAACCGGAAGAAGCGGTTATAAGAGAAGGCTTTCCGTTCGCTTTTGACGAGAACGACTCTTACCGTGAGGACGGCGCGCCGGACGAAGAAGACGTGCAGTCGGAAGAAGATGAAGAAGACGGGTTCGCTGAAGAGTATGAGAAGTACGGCGAGGACGAGGAAGAAGACGAAGAGGAAGACGAGGACGAGGACGAAGACGAAGAATTCTCTGATTCGATCCTTGATTATATAAACGAGTATCCCGACGGGGAACCCTCCGGTATCCTTGAGGACGAAAACGACTTCGCGCCGGAAGAGCCTGAAGAACCGGAAGAACCTGAGGAACCTGAGGAACCGGAAGAGGGCGAAACCGGAGAGACAGATCCCGACGCCGCCGATTTTGATACCGCTTCTTCCGAAACGTACAGAGACTACGATCTCGACGAGATCCTCAGGGGACTCGAATATATGGCTGCCGAAAAGACTGAGGAGGCGTTCGGGCCGGCGGACGCTTTGCCCGACGACGCTGATATCGTCGACGCGCTCAAGAAAAAGTTCGGAGACGTTCCGGACGGTGACGGTCTATCCGGCGAAGAAGAGAAAGAATTATCGGCCGAGAGCGACTTTTACGAAGATGAACAACACGAGGACGGAGAGAACTTCGATCCCAATAATTTCCTGAGATTCAGAAAATGAAAGACAAAAAAATCAGATTTTCGCCCCTGATCCTTTACGCGGCGATCGCGGCGTCCGTTATCGCGGCGGACCAGGCGACGAAATACGCCGCTGAAAAGGCGCTCCGCGACGTCGAGACGTTTCCTCTGATCAAAGGCGTTCTTCATTTCACGTACGTTGAAAACAGAGGCGCCGCGTTCGGTATGCTCTCGGATAAGAGATGGATCTTTCTGGTCCTTTCCTCCGTCGCGCTCGTCGCTATGGCTGTCTTCACCGTGATTAACAGAAACGGCAGGATGATGACGAACGTCGCCGTCGCCATGATCTTCGGCGGAGGCGTCGGCAATATGATCGACAGGATCGCGAACGGATTCGTCGTCGACTTCATCGACTTCCGGCTCATAAACTTTTGGGTATTCAACGTGGCGGATTCGTTCGTCTGCATCGGATGCGGCGTGTTGATCCTTTCGCTGATCCTCGGCGAGATCAAATCGAGGAAAGAGAAAAAAGCCGCCGGAGGTGAGGCGGGTGAATGACGTTTTATCCGACGTTTTCGAGGATGAAAAAGCAGAAGGGACAGTTCTCCTGACCGTGACGTCCGATGAAGCCGGCGAGAGGGTCGACGTATATCTGTCGGACAAACTCGGTATAACGCGTTCCGCCTCTCAGAAACTTCTGACCGACGGCGCTGCCTCTTTTGCCGACGGCTCGTCGCTCAAAAAGAACGCCCGCGTCTGCGCGGGCGACGAGTTTGCCGTCACGATCCCGGACGCCGCTCCGCCGACGGCGGAACCGGAGGATATTCCTCTCGACGTCGTCTACGAAGACGGCGATATAATCGTCGTAAACAAACCGCAAGGGATGGTAGTCCATCCTGCGCCGGGTCACGATACGGGAACTCTTGTATCGGCGCTTTTGTTCAGGTGCGGCGATTCCCTTTCGGGAATAAACGGTGTTCTGCGGCCCGGCATCATTCACAGGATAGACAAGGATACTTCAGGCCTGATCTGTTCGGCAAAAAACGACCGCGCGCACGTTTCTCTTTCCGAACAGTTGAAGGATCACTCGATGCGCCGCACGTATCGGGCGATAGTCGTAGGCGGATTGCCGCAGGATTCGGGCACCGTCGACGCTCCGATCGACCGGAACAGAACGGACAGGAAAAAGATGGCCGTCGTACGGCGGGGCGAGGGAAGAGAAGCGGTAACGCATTATTCGGTAATTTCACGTCTGCCCGGCTTTACGTACGCCGAAATGAAACTCGAGACGGGCAGAACGCATCAGATCCGCGTCCACATGGCGTCGATCGGGCACCCGGTGCTCGGCGATCACGTTTACGGCGGAGGTTCGACGCAGTTTGAGAAAAAGCATCCGTCGCTCTTCGCGGGGCAATGCCTGCACGCCGCGGAACTCGAACTGACGCATCCGTCGACGGGCGAACGTATGACGTTTTTCGCTCCGCTTCCCGACAATTTTCAAAAGATACTGTCGCTTCTGTCAACAGAATAAAAAGTCCGCCGGACCTGTGTGCCCGGCGGTTTTGTTTCGGATCGAACGGAACGGTATCTCTTGTCTCACCCCGACGGATGTGATAAAATAGTATGCGACGATAACGTCGGTTGCCGAGGGAGGTCCCGGCAACCGGGAAAGAGCATAAATATGAAACGCTTGACGGCGATCATTCTTTCGGTGCTGATCATTTTCAGCCTCTTCTCCTGCGGAGTCCGCCCCCGCCCCGAAACCGACGGGACGACCGAGACCGTACGAACGGAAACCGAGAGCGAGACTCCCGCCGCAACGGAAAGCGTCCCGGAGACTGACGGATCCGAAACGGAGGACGGATCCGAAACGGAGGAGGGGACGGAAGGTCCCGATCCCGCGGCGCCTCTTCTGTGGCGCGTCACGGACGCGGACGGTCATTCGCTGTTTCTTTTCGGAACGTGTCACGTGGGCGACGAACGGAGCGATGCGGTATTCAGTCGCGTTGTTCCGGTTCTTGACGAGTGCGACGCGCTGGCGGTGGAGTTCGACGTCGTCGCTTACGAAAAGAATGCAGTTCAGATGGCGAAAGACACGGCGCAGTACCTGTTGACCGACGGGAGCACCGTTTCCGACTATATGCCGCAGGAACTGTACGACCGCTCTTGTGAACTCCTGGAACGCGCTGAAATGTACTCCGCGATTTTCGACCGATACAATCTCGCATGGTGGGCGCAGATGGTCGATTCGGCGATCCAGGAACTGTATTCCGATCTGGATACCGATAAAGCGATGGACAGCATGCTGATCGATCACGCCTACGGAATAGAGATCCCCGTGCTGGAAGTGGAGTCGGCGGAATTCCAGTTAACGCTACTCAACACTTTTGATAACGAACTGTACCTTCTGTTAATCGAAGACGCGCTGGACGGCGCGGATACCTACGGCGACGATCTTGATGAACTGTTCGCGCTGTGGCTTTCCGGCGACAGGGACGCGTTCTGGGAGTATCTGTCGGCGGAAAACGGGGAAGAAGAGCTTTCCGCGGATTATACCGAGGAACAGATCGCGCTGATCGAGGACTATAACCGCCGTCTTCTCGACGATCGGAACCTCGGGATGTTTGACCGTGCGGTCGAATATCTCGGGAGCGGACAGACCGTTTTCTTCGCGGTCGGTGCCGCGCACATGGCGAACGGCGTCGGACTCGTTCAGCTGCTGACCGACGCGGGATATACCGTTGAGGAAGTCAATTATTAAAAAAAGAAAGCACCTCTCGGTGCTTTCTTTTTTGCATTATTTCGCGTAGTCGATCGCTCTGCTCTCGCGGATTATATGTACCTTGATCTGGCCGGGGTATTCGAGTTCGCCCTCGATCTTTTTCACTATGTCGTGCGCCACGAGGACCATGGTATCGTCATCTACCATCTCGGGCTTGACCATTATGCGGATCTCGCGCCCTGCCTGAATTGCGTATGACTTTTCAACGCAGTCGAACTCGTTTGCGATCTCTTCGAGTTTCGTGAGTCTCTTGATGTAGTTCTCGAGGTTCTCACGCCGTGCGCCGGGACGGGCCGCCGAGATGGCATCCGCCGCCTGGACGATGACCGCGATCAGCGTTTCGGCCTCCACGTCTCCGTGGTGCGCTTCGATCGCGTGGATGATCTCCTTGCTCTCCTTGTGCTTGGTCGCGACCTCGACGCCGAGCTGGACGTGCGATCCTTCGACCTCCTGAGTCAGCGCCTTGCCGATGTCGTGCAGCAGGCCGGCGCGTTTCGCCACCATGCTGTCCGCGCCGAGTTCATCTGCGAGGATGCCGGAGAGGAGAGAAACTTCTATCGAGTGCTTGAGCACGTTCTGGCCGTAACTCGTTCTGTATTTCAGTCTGCCGAGAAGTTTGATCATCTCGGGGGAGAAGCCGTGAACGCCCGTTTCGAACGTCGCCTTTTCGCCCGCCTGCTTGATCGCCGCGTCTACTTCGCGGCGTGCTTTCTCGACCATTTCTTCGATCCTTGCGGGATGGATGCGGCCGTCCTGGATCAGTTTTTCAAGAGCGATACGGGCGATCTCGCGCCTTATCGGGTCAAAGCAGGAGATCGTGATCGCCTCAGGCGTGTCGTCGATGATGAGGTCGACGCCGATGAGCGTTTCTATCGCTCTGATGTTGCGTCCCTCGCGCCCTATGATCCTGCCCTTCATTTCCTCGCTCGGCAGCGGGACGACGGATACGGTGATCTCGGCGACGTGATCCGCGGCGCAGCGCTGGATTGCGAGCGAGAGGATCTCTTTCGCTTTGTCGTCCGCTTCTTCCTTGAACTGTTCTTCAAGGGCCGCCATCTTCATCGCCTTTTCGTGACGGATCTCTTCCTCCATCATCTGGAGCAGTTTCTCTTTCGCCTGCTCGGAGGACATCTGCGATATCTTCTGCAGCGAGTCGATCTGTTCCTGACGAAGCTTTTCGACCGATTCGTTGAGTTTTTCCGTCTCGCGGATCTTTTCGGCGAGCGTCTCTTCTTTCTTTTCTATCGACTCGGTCTTTTTGTCGAGCGCTTCCTCCTTCGACGCCATGCGCCGTTCCTGTCTCGACAGTTCGTTTCTTCTTTCTTTGATCTCTTCGTCAAAGTCGTTCTTTGCTTTGAGGATCTCTTCCTTGGCGTCTATCAACGCCTCTTTCTTCTTCGTCTCCGCGGCTTTGATCCCGTCTTCGAGTATCTTTTTAGCCTGGGCTTCGGCGGAACCGATCTGCCCTTCTGCTTTTTTCTTGCGATAAACGTATCCGGCAATCAATCCAACCACGAGAGATACAATTATCGCCGGTATGGCGATATACAGTTCCATACTGTACCTCCCTTATATTCGATTTTGATATATCGTTCATCCGAAGGCGGCGTCCGGCCGTCCCGCGGATGAGGCAATTATCAATGACGTACACCGTTCGGCCGCATGACGGCGGCAAAACGATATACACGATTATTATACAGTATGTTTAGGCAAATGTCAAGTATGAAACGGCAAATATTGTGTCCCCGGGCTGCTTTTTTACAAAATATAAGGTTCGGCTGACACGGCAGCCCTCATTGACAAACGCCCCTTTTTTTGGTATAATACCATACTGCATATATATAACTATTTTGAAGGGAGAGCGGTCTTTTGGATAACGTACCGGATACCGGAGAGATGAACGGCTCGGGACGCGGAACGTCAAAGGTCGCGCGCTCCGTTCTGTCGTCACTGTTTGCGTTCGCCGCCGCGTTCGGAGCGGCGTATTTGTTCGGCGCGGGTCATTTTCCGGCGTCTGCGCCCGTATTTTTCGTGTCGGCGCTCGTTATGACGTTCATTTTTACGCATCAGAGGGCGATAATGTTCTCCCTGGTGCCGTTCGCTCTCGGATACCTCGCGGTCCTGCTCCCGGGAGTCGATATGATCCTCGCGTTGATCGCGCTGTGCGCGATCCTGTTCTTATCGTCGGTGACGGGCGTGCTTATCATCCGCCGTGCGGAGAAGTTTTACGTTTTCCTGCTCTTGTCAGCTCTCTTCTTCGCCGCGTTTTCAGGTATCCTTCTTCTTCTGCTTTCCGACTCCACCGGATCGGTCACGGCCGCAGCGGAACGGCTTTCGGGAGCGTCGAAAAAGGTGTTGGCGGAGATGATAAGGATCTCGGAGCAGAACGGTCTCTCTGCGGGAGCGATCGACTCCGACGCTCTTTCTGCCGCCGTCACGGCTCTCGTACCCGCTGCGGTGATGATTTTTTCAATGATCGTCTCGCTGATATTCACGGTCCTTTTCGGCCTCGCGGCGCGGGTCGCCGGGACCCGCGATCTTATCCTGCAGGGCGAGTTCAATGCGCCGCGCCCGTTTGCGCTCATCTATATTCTCGCCACGCTGCTGTCGTTCATGACGGGCGTTATTCCCGATCCGTGGTCGTACGTCATACTCAACGTAGATTACGTTCTGATGGCGATCTTCTTCGTCGTCGGAATAAAGAGTCTGCTGCGGTCGGCGAAGAAGCGTCGGGGCGGAGGCAGACCGATCGTGATCCTGATCGCCGCGGCGGCCGCCATCGTCTTCTTCGGTGGGACGGTTGCATCGCTTTTGATCTCAATTTTGATTCCCCTGTTGTCGTATTTCGGTGCGTTCCGGTCGCTGAGACCGGCGAAGGATAAAGGAACTGAAGACAATGAACAGTAAAAAAAGAAAATCGGTCATAAAGCCGTGGCAGCTTATAGCGTGCGCCGTCGTAGCGGTCGTGCTGCTCGTCTGTTACTCGCTGGTCGTAGCAAAACTTCACCTCGGCGCGCTGCGCGTCGGTGCGGTGACGATCGCGGCATATCTCGTCGCGGTCGCGGCGATACTGTTTATTCCGAGAATTATACCCGGGAGCGCCCGCGGCAGGGAGGACAGAGCCGGGTTGACCAGAACGGTCCTCGACGGGATCGATAAAGCCGACGCCGTCATGATCCTCTGTCGCAACGACGGCTCCGTAGTCTGGTGCAACGAAGGGTTGGCCGCTGTCATGCCCGACGGCAAGAAGCCGTATGGGAAGACGGTGCTCGAGATCACCGGCGCCACCGTCGACGAGTTGAGAGAGGCGCCTTCTCAGAGCGGTATCGGCGTTGAGATCGGAGACTCCTATTTTATCGCCTCGTCTTACGTCGTCAGAAACGGAAGAGCAGATCTTCTCGTCACCGCGGTCCCCGCGATGAGGATGAAGGAACTCGCCGGAGAACTTGAACTTTTCCGCACGCAGATAGAGGAGAGCGATCTTGTCGTCGCGTACATCTTCATCGACAACCTGACGGAGATGATCCAGTATGAGAGCGAGTCGTTCCGCCCCGCGACAACCAAGATCGACGAGTATCTCAGAGAGTGGGCGGCAGAAGTCAAGGGAATAATCAAAGAATTCGAAAGAGACAGATATCTTCTCGTCTTTGAGAAGAGGTATCTTCCGAAATATATCGACAGAAAATTCGACGTGCTCGACCGGATCCGCGATATACGCGTCGGCGAGGAGAAGCTTCCCGTCACCGTTTCGGTGGGCATCGCGTCCGTCACCGGGCAGTTCTCCGAAAAAGAGAGAGCCGCGCGCGCCGCGATCGATATGGCTCTCGGGCGCGGAGGCGATCAGGTCGTCCTGAAGCTCGACGACTCCACCGAGTACTTCGGCGGCAGATCGCGCGCCTCGCTGAAGCGCAGCGGCGTACGCTCGCGCGTCGTATCAAACGAACTCCTGATGCACATTTCGCGCTCGTCCGGCGTTCTTATCATGGGTCACAAGTACCCGGATTACGACAGTATCGGCGCGTGCGTCGGACTCTCGAAGATCGTCGAGTTCTGCGGTGTTGAGGCGCATATTGTCGCCGATCCGGAGGACGTGAACGTCAAACGGTGCCGCGAGATCTACGACGGAGTCGGCGATGGCGTCGGAAAACTCTTCATCTCACCCGCCCGGGCGCAGGACAGCGTAAGAACGGACACGTTCGTTATTCTCACCGACGTCAACAACATCGCGATCTCCGAGGCGCCCGACCTGGTTTCGGTCCCGAAGTGCTACGCGGTGATCGACCACCACAGAAAGCACTCCGAGTTTGAGAGAGAACCGGTCGTCGAATATATAGAGACGAAATCGTCCAGCGCGTGCGAACTCGTCGCGGAGATGATGGAGCAGGTGCTTCCGTCCGGATTCATCGGAGCGGGAGAAGCCGGGCTGATGCTCGCGGGCATTATTCTCGATACTAAGAAATTCACCCGGTCGACCGGATCGAGAACGTTCGGCGCGGCGCTGTATCTGCACGACAACGGAGCAATGCCCGAAACGGTTCAGGAACTCTTCAAGACCGGACTTGACAGTTTCGTGAAAGAAGCGCGCTTCCTGTCGGGCGTGAGGATCTACAGACAGTGCGCCGCGATAGCCGTTTGCGGTGAGAGCGACGGCGAAGGCGGCGATAAGATAACGGCGTCAAAGGTCGCGGACAGCCTGATCGGCGTCCGCGGTGTGAAAGCGGCGTTCGCGATCGTCCGCCTGGGCGATACCGTACACATTTCGGCGCGGTCGTCCGGGGAGATCAACGTCCAGCTCATCCTTGAACGCCTCCGCGGAGGCGGTCATTTCGATACCGCGGGGACTCAGTTGCGCGGAGTCGGGACGGAAGAAGCGGAAGAGATGCTGAAGGCTGCGATCGACGACTATCTCGACGGAGAAGCCGCCGCGCAGGAAAAAACGAAAGGAGACGGGAGAGAACAATGAAAGTCGTACTCATTAAAGATATGCCGAAGATCGGCCGGAAGGATCAGATAGTCGAGGTTTCCGACGGATACGCCAGAAACTTTCTCATTCCCAAGGGAATAGCAGCTGAGGCGACCGGAACCGTTCTCAACGAGGTAAAAAACCGCGAGGCTGCGAAAGCGCACAAGGCGGCTGTGGAACTTGCCGAGGCGAAAGAAACGGCAGAGAAACTCGAGGGCGTCGTCGTCACGGTCAAGGTGAAGGGCGGGTCTGCGGAGAGCGGAAAACTTTTCGGCTCCGTTACCGCGAAGGATATAGGCGACGCGCTCGAAAAGGAACACGGCATCACCGTGGACAGAAGAAAGATAAACCTCGACGAGCCGATTAAGAAATTCGGCAAGTACGAGATACCGGTAAAACTCCATCCTCAGGTCGCCGGCACGGTCAACGTTATCGTGACCGGAGTGTGACGCGTAAAAAGGACGGCAAGTGATATGAACGGAGAACTTCAAAGACGGGTGCCGTTTTCTCTCGAAGCGGAACAGTCTCTCATAGCGTCTATTATGATAGACCCGTCCTGTATCGACGTCGTATCGGAGACTGTGAGCTCCGACGACTTTTATCAGGAAGAGCACGCGGCGCTGTATCGGATCATGCTGTCGATGTATTCGCTCAGCAGAAATATCGATATCGTTACGCTTCTCGACGAGATCAAGAAGAGCGAAGTGTTCGAAGGCGATACGGGTAAGGACTATCTCAAACTGATCGCCGGGGTCGTTCCGACGGCGGCAAACGCCGCGGACTACGCGCGGATCGTCAGGGAAAAAGCCGTTCTGCGCCGCCTTATAGAGGCGGGCGAGAACATTTCGGAAAAAGCGTATCTCGGCGAGGAAAACGCGGACAAGCTCGTGGAGTACGCCGAGAGTCAGATCTATTCGATCGCAGAGGAGAGGTCGAGCAAATCGTTCGTCCAACTGAGCGATCTTCTCGTCTCGGTCCACAAGCATCTCGAGGAGGTCAAGGAAAACCCCGAGGCCTCCCGCGGGACCTCGTCGAGCTTCAGCGCGCTCGACAACGTGATCGTCGGCCTTTTCGACAGCGACCTCATCCTCGTAGGCGCCCGTCCTTCAATGGGTAAAACGGCGTTTGCAATGAACATTGCCACCGCGGTCGCGAGAAAAACGAAAAAGCCGGTCTGTATTTTCTCGCTCGAGATGGCGGCAGAACAGATCGTAACGAGATTGCTCTCGAGCGAGGCGCTCGTCGACAGTTATAAGATGAGATCCGGCAAGCTCGACGCCGAGGAATGGGAGAATATCGCCCGTACGGCGGTGGAACTCGCGAAACTCGATATCAGGATCGACGACACCGCGGGTATTTCGATAGGACAAATCAGGGCGAAGATGAGACGGGTAAAGGATCCGGCTCTCGTCGTCGTCGATTATCTGCAGCTGATCTCCGCCGACGACGGAGGAAGAAGGCAGGAGAACCGCGTGAACGAGGTCGGAGCGATCTCCCGCGGACTGAAGCAGCTCGCAAAAGAAATAGGCGCTCCGGTGCTCTGCTGCGCGCAGCTCTCGAGAAGCCCGGAGAGCAGGCCGGACAAGAGGCCTATGCTTTCGGACCTCCGCGAATCCGGACAGATCGAACAGGACGCCGACGTAGTGCTGTTCCTGTACCGCGACGAGTATTACAAGGACAAAAAAGACAATCAGAGCACGGCGGAAGTCATCGTGGCGAAAAACCGTCACGGTGCAGTCGGAAAAGTGACGCTCGGATTTATAGGCCAGTACACGAAATTCGTCACTCTGGCGAACGAAAACGAAGGATAATTCTCATGTCCCACATCTCCCGGAGGCGGCGCCCCGTCCCCGGGACGGTTTTTGAGTGCGAGGAACGATATGCTTGAAAACGTAAACTCCCCCGCCGACCTGAAGGCGCTTCCCGAGGCTGATCTTCCCGCCCTCGCGGAGGAGATAAGAGAAAAAATAATAAAGACCGTCTCGCAAAGAGGCGGTCATCTGTCGCCGAATCTCGGTTCGGTCGAGCTTACGCTCGCCGTTCACCGCGTTTTTTCGGCGCCCGAAGACACGCTTATCTTCGACGTCGGTCACCAGTGCTATACGCACAAACTCATAACGGGGCGGAGAGCGGAATTCGAAACGCTTCGGGAGCAGGGATCCGTTTCCGGCTTTACGAGCAAAAACGAGAGCGAGTACGACGCCGTTACCGCCGGTCACAGCGGGCCCGCCGTTTCGGAGGCGCTCGGCGTCGCCACCTCGAAGAAACTCCGAGGAGACGAAACGTATACGGTCGCGATCTCGGGCGACGGATCTTTCACGAACGGTATGGTCTACGAAGCGCTCAACAACTGCGCCGCGAAGGGGCTTCGACTCATCATAATCCTCAACGACAACGGTATGCTGATCTCCGAGGCGGTCGGAGGCTTTTCAAAGCATTTGTCGCGTATCAGAACGAGCGAACGTTATTTCGCGTTCAAATGCGGCCTCAAAAAGTTCTTTTCACATATCCCTCTGATCGGCCGCGCGCTCGTCAGCGGCGCTCGCCGAATCAAGGAATCTCTCAAGAGACTGTTCCTCAACACGAATATATTCGAGGCGCTCGGGATCGAATATCTCGGCCCCGTCGACGGGAACGACGTCTCCAAGGTGATCTCCGTCCTCGAGGAGGCGAAGACGCGTGACGAGGTCGTCCTCGTTCATCTGAAAACGAAAAAAGGGCTCGGCTATCCGCCGGCGGAAGCGGAACCCGACGCCTATCACTTCGTTCCGCCTTTCGATCCCGAACGGGGAACGGAAAAAGATCCCGCGACGTTCTGCGCCGCCGTCTCCGCCGCTCTTCTGAAACTCGGAGAGGAGGACGAAAGGGTCGTAGCCGTGACCGCGGCGATGCCGGAGGGAACGGGTACCGCGGAGTTCGGTAAAAGATTTCCCGAAAGATTTTTCGACGTCGGGATCGCCGAGGAGCACGCCGCATCGTTTTCGAGCGGCCTCGCGCTCGGCGGGATGAGACCTTTCTGCGCCGTTTACTCCACGTTCGCTCAGAGGATCTTCGACCAGGTGCTTGAGGATTCGTCTCTCCAGGGACTCCCCGTCACGTATCTTCTTTCGCACGCGGGGTTCGTCCCCGGCGACGGATCGACTCATCAGGGTATCTTCGACGTCGCGCTCTTCTCGTCGGTTCCGGGAGTCACGGTGCTTTCGCCCGACTCGCGCGGGGAGTTGTCCGAACTGATCGCCGAGTTGCCGGAGAAAAGCGGTCCGCGCGTGATCCGCTACCCGAAGGGCAGGGAGGCCGACTATCCGAGAGACAGGTTTGTGAAGACGGAGTCGGGTCTTTTCGTGTTCAATCCGGAGGCCGAAGTCCTCATCGTTACGTACGGCAGAGTCACGGCTCAGGCGTACGATGCGGCTGATCTTCTCGCGCCGGTCATGCGGGTCGGCGTCGTTCGCTTCACGAAAATAGCACCGCTTGACGGCGGCGCGCTCTTCGAAGCCGTTCGCGGGGCGAAAGAAGTCTTTTTCATCGAAGAGGGGATAAAGCGGGGCGGCTTTGCCGAATCGGCGGCGGCGTATCTCGGGGCATCCGGTTATAAGGGACGGGTCGTCGTCCACGCGATAGAGGACGAGTTCCCGCCGCACGGGGATCTCGACTTTCTCCTCGACAAATACGGTTTCACCTCCGACGCGATCGCCCGCCGTATCCTGTCGGGAAGATAACGCTTTCTCAAAAACAAAATTCAAGCCGGTCGCTGCGGGTGACCGGCTTGTTTTATTTATTCAGAGTTATTATTCCTTCGATCAATATTTTGACGGCGAGCGCGACGAGCGCGGCGCCGCCTGCGATCCGCGCAGGCTTTTCGAATTTGTCGCCGAATATACCGCCTACGTACACGCCGCCGGTTGACAGAACGAGCGTCATCACGCCGATGACGGCCGCGGACAGGGCGATATTCACCTCGACGAGCGCCATAGAGACGCCTGCGGCGAAAGCGTCGATGCTCGTCGCCACGGCGAGAAGGAGCATCTCCTTCACGTCGAGCCCACCGCTCGCTTTTTCTTCCGCTCCCCTGATCGCGTCGACGATCATCTTGACGCCGATCGCCGTAAGGATCACGAACGCGACGATGAATCCGTACCGCCCGATCACCCCGCCGATCGCGGTACCGAGGAAATAACCGACCGTCGGCATCAGCGCCTGGAACGTGCCGAACCATATCCCGACGGCCAGCGCGCGGGAGAATTTTATCTTCCCCATCGCGAGTCCTTTGCAGACCGACACGGCGAACGCGTCGGCGGAAAGACTTACGGCGAGGATCAGCAGTTCGGGTATACTCATCCGATCACTTCGTTTCTTTGTTATCGAGTACGCACTGCGCGGCGCGAAGGATCCCGAGTTTCCCGCTCTCATAGGTCAGTCCGCCCTGCAGGAAAGCGGTATACGGTTCTCTCATCGGGCCGTCGGCGGACAATTCGATCGAGGAACCGTTCACGAACGCGCCCGCCGCCATGACGACGGGATCGGAATAGCCGGGCATGTCCCACGGCTCCGGCGCGACGTGCGAATCGATCGGAGACGCGGACTGGATGCCCCGGCAGAAACCGACGAGTCCTTCAGGCGTCCCGAGGCGCACCGTCTGGATGATGTCGCTCCTCCTGTCGAACGGCCCGGGATCGACCGGGAAACCGAGTGCGGAGAAAACGTACGCCGCGAGATGAGCGGTCTTCATCGCCTGCGCGACGGTGTGCGGCGCGTAAAACAACCCTTTAAGTATATTTCTGTTCTGGCCGAGCGATGCTCCCGCGTCCAGACCCACGCCGGGGCAGCAGAGACGGTACCCCGCGAGTTCCGCGGCGCGCCGCGATCCGATCAGATATCCGCCCGTGTCCGCCATCCCGCCTCCGGGGTTCTTAATGAGCGATCCGATAACGAGATCGACGCCCGCTTCTCCCCCGACGCCGGGATCGAAACACGGCTCGCTCGTCTCGGTGAACTCTCCGTAGCAGTTGTCGACGACGACGAACGGCGCGGGCACCCCGTGCTCCGCCGCCGCTTTTCTGACTTCGTACGCTGTCTCTCTGATCTGCCTGACCGTCAGCGTCGGACGGGAGAGATAACCCTTCGAGCGCTGGATAAAAACGACTTTTATCTCCCCGCCGGAGCGCGCGACGCGCTCTTTCACGGCGGCGACGTCGATACCGTCTTCCGCCATAGGGATCTGTTCGTAGTGAATTCCGAAATCAAGCAGCGATCCGTTATCCGCGGTCTTCTCCGTTCCGATCACTTCTTCAAGCGTGTCGTACGGTTTGCCCGTGACGGAGAGGAGCGTGTCGCCCGGACGGAGCAGTGCGAAAAGGCCCACGGTCAGCGCGTGGGTACCGGAGATGACGGAACTGCGCATAAAGCCCGCTTCCGCGCGGAAGATCCGCGCCGCCACGGCGTCGATCGCGTCTCTGCCGCGGTCTCCGTAACCGTATCCGGTGCTCGGCGTGAAATGGCTCTCCGAGATCTGCTCCTCGCGGAAAGCATCGAGCACGCGCTCTGTGTTTTTCTCCGCTATCCCGTCGATATCGGCGAACAGATCGCGCATTTCACGCTCCGCGTTATCAGCGATTTTTCTGATCTTTTCCGAGATGATCATTTTTCCCTCCGAGGGCTGCCCGTCATACGGCGGGCTTTTTAAGTTCCATGCGTTCGAGAAGGCATAGACCGTGCTTCCCCGCGAGTTCGAGCGCCTTTTCATGTTCTTCTGCCGGGATAAGATCGTCGGGATCGTGCGCGTCGACTCCGATGATGAACTTTGCTCCGAGCGGCGCGGCGATATCGAGAAACCTCTCGTCAGGGTACTGGGCTCCGAATTTCAGCCCGCGCAGGTTTATCTCAAGCGGGGTATCTGTCTTTACCGCGACCTCGACAAGACGCGTCATATGTTCCTCATAGATCTCATCCGGTCCCGAGAAGTGTATCAGTTCCGGATGGCAGAGACAGGAGAATAGCCCCGTTTCCATCGCCTCGGAGACCTGATCGACGTACGTTTTCAGTTTTTCCGTGCTGCTGCTTTCCTCGCCCGAGTACTCGCCGTCGTATTCGTTTTTCGTGAAGTGCTGGCCGAGGATCAGATAATCGTACCCGGACTCCGCAAGCGTTTTGATGAGCGCTCCGAAGTGGCGCGGGTAGTATTCGACCTCATATCCGAGCTTTATCTCGAGTTTGTCCCCGAACTTCTCTCTGCAGCGCCGGACGTCCGCGATATAGTCTTTCATTTCCCGCGGGAACATTCTGAAACCGCTGTAGTATCCGTCGGGGAAGGGATACGGCGTGTGGTCGCTGAAACCGAGCACCTCAAGGCCTGCTTCGACAGCGGCGTTCGCGTAGTCCTCCGCCTCGCCGGAAGCGTGTCTGCAGTATTTCGAGTGAGTGTGGTAATTCGCCGTTATAAGGGGCTCCAAGGGTGATTCCTCGTCTTTCGTTTTCGTTCCGTATAATTCTATCACAAGGACGCCGAATTTTCAATTCCCCAAATAAGAAAAACCCCTTGACAGAACAAATGTTCGGTGCTATAATCATAAAACGAACATATGTTCGACATTGTGAAAGGGGACAAATAAATGGACGGGAATATACTGAAAGAGGGAAGGGCGGCTCTTATAAACTACGCCTACGAAAGACGGGCGGTCGTCGTTATGAAGGCGATGGCCGAAAAGAAGCCGTCGGAGGAACTCGCAAAGAGGATGAAGACGCAGGCGGCGCACGTCCGCCGGGTCGAAGCGGCGCTTTTGCGCCTCACCGCGGTGGAGTACGTTCTTCTCGAGGGAGCGTTTATCGACACTCGGCCGGACGGCGAGCGGATCCTTGCCGAAAAGATCGGATGCGGGACGGAACAGATACGCGATATGGTAAAGGACGCGCTCGGCTCTTTCTGCGCCTATTATTTCGCTGACAACGAAAAAAGCCGCGGCGGTGAAGCCGCGGCTGAAATTTCCGCGTTATTTCTGAGGAACGATGAGGCCGTACGCCCCGTCCCTTCTCTTATAGACCGCGCACGTCTCCTCGGTCTGTGAGTCGCAGAAGAGGTAGAAAGAGTGACCGAGCAGATTCATCTGAAGGATCGCTTCGTCGGTCGTCATCGGTTTCAGGGGGAAGGTTTTCGTTCTGACGTCGAAGAGGAGTTCTTCCTCCGCCGGCACGTCGGAACTTTCGGCAACGGGCACCGCGATCGAAGACCTCATTTTCTTCTCGAGTCTGGTCTTGTTCTTGCGGATCTGGCGTTCGATCGAGCTCATGCAGCCGTCGAGCGCGTTCTGGAACGACGAGCTTGACTCCTCGGCGCGGAACAGGGTACCTCCGACGGATATAGTGATCTCCATCCGCTTTTCATCGCCCTCGCTCTTGCAGGTTACCGAGGCGTCGGCGCCTGACGGGAAAAACTTATCGAACTTCGCGAGTTTTTTCTCTATCAGGGCCTTCGTGTCTTCTCTGACGTTCAGGTGCCGGCCTATAACGGAGATGTTCATTGTTCAACCACCTTTACTGAGAATTCGGGAACAACGCTCCCTACAGTTATATTGTATCATAGAATAAGGTTCATGTACAGAGTTTTTGTTGATTTTTATGAAAAAGAATGAAAACGGGCCGGGAAAGCGCCGCGCGGCGTCCCGACCGGTCTCTTTGGGAAATCCTATTGAAAACGGAGCGGATATTTGATAAAATGTTATACGTAAGAGACGTTCCGACGGGAGACGGTAAAAGTATGAGACCTTACGACAAACGGTGGAAAAGAATAGCGGTGACGACTTTCTGTATTCTGGCGGGGAACGCACTTCTCGCCTTTTTGGTCGTCGCGTTCATCATCCCGCACGACATCGTCATGGGCGGCACGACCGGTATCGGCATCGTTCTGCAGAGGCTGATGCCGAACGTCGACGTATCGTATATAGTTCTCGGACTGAACGTTGCGCTCCTTATTCTCGGGCGGATCGTCCTTGGGCGGAAGTTCGCGCTCACGACCATCGCGAGCACGTTTCTGTTCCCGTCGTTCATGTGGGTGTTCGAGAGGATCCCGGGCATCTACGACATGACGGACAACGCTCTGCTCGCCGCGATCTTCGCGGGCGTCCTGACGGGCATTTCGCTCGGACTCGTCATGCGGGTCGGCTCGTCGACAGGCGGCATGGACGTCCTGAATCTGATTTTTCACAAGGTGTTCCACCTTCCGCTGGCTCTGCTCGTATGGCTCATGGATATACTCGTCGTCGGCGGTCAGGCGATCTTCATCGGGCCGGAAAAGACGATGCTTGGTATCATCGTCATCGTCCTCGAGAGCATAATTCTCGATAAGGCGATGATATTCGGCAAACCTCAGATCGAACTCTTCGTGATCTCAAAGTATTACGACGCGATAAGGAAGAAACTGCTCGACGACCTCGGAGTCGGCGTGACGCTCTCCGTGATCGAGACGGGCCGTCTCTGCGAGGAGCAGAAAGCGGTCATCTGCGTCATATCGCAGCGCAAGATGCACGACGCGATCGAGGCGGTCCACTCGTGCGACCCGCTCGCCTTCATCACGGTGACGCAGATCAAGGAGGTCCGCGGGCGAGGCTTTACCGTCGCGCGCGCAAACGTTGCGGCGGGACCGTACGGCACGGACGAAGAGATAACGAACGTTGAAACGCCGGAGGAAAAGAGCCGGCGCGAAGCCCGCCGCCTCAAACGCGAAGCGAAGAAAAAAGCGAGAAAAGAAAAAAAAACAGCCCGATAAACGGGCTGTTTTTTTGTGTCTTTATTAACCGACAAGGGCGTCGGCGGGCGCTTCTTCGGGACGGTATCCGCTGAATCCGAGCTCGGGCATCGCGGCGATCGCTTTCATGTCTTCGTCCGAGATCTCGAAGTCGAAGACTTCCATATTCTGGGCGATCCTCGCGGGAGTTACCGATTTCGGCATCGGGATGACGTCGCACTGCAGAGCGAAGCGGATGCAGAGCTGAGCGACGCTCTTGCCGTACTTTGCCGCGATCGCGCCGAGTTTCCCGTCCTTGAGGACGGCGCCGCTTCCGAGCGGGCTCCACGCTTCGACCGCCATTCCGCATTCTTTGGAATACTTTACGTTATCCGGCTGGGTGTAACCGGGGTGGAACTCGATTTGGTTGACCATCGGTGCGATCTCCGCGGTCTCTGCGAGCGCGTCGATATGTTTCTTCTCAAAGTTGGACAGACCGATCGCGCGGAGTTTGCCGTCGCGGTACATCTTCTCGAAGCCGCGCCACGTTGCGGCGTTGATCTCTTTCCACTCGGGGGTCACTTTTTCCACGCACGGCCAGTGGATGAGGTAGAGGTCGACGT
>JAFWPR010000030.1 GCA_017545225.1 Clostridia bacterium | reverse complement strand
ATTCGCCCCTTGTCTGGTCATTTCGCTATATCATCGCACGGACGACCTGTTCGATATACCGCGCGCAGTCATCGAATATAACGAAGATTATTCTTTATACCTCAGAAGACCGTACTGTGTCCCTATGTGGGATCTGAACTTATTCGCTGTTAAGAAAGGGAGGGAATAACTTTTGAAAGTAATTGAAGAATTAAAAGCATTCGGCGTCGTTCCGGTAGTTGCAATTAAAAACGCACAGGACTCGATACCGCTTGCGGAATCTCTAATTGAAGGCGGGTTGTCCTGTGCCGAGATCACTTTCAGGACGGATGCAGCAGAAGAGGCCATCAGAATTATCGCCGGAAGATTTCCGGAAATGACTGTTGCCGCAGGCACGGTTCTTTCAGCGGACCAGGCGGACAGGGCAGTTTCCGCCGGCGCCACGCTAATCGTTTCGCCGGGCTTAAACCCTTCTGTCGTTGAGCATTGTCTTAAACAGGGTTATCCTATCGTACCGGGTATAGTCACTCCCTCCGAAATCGAACTTGCATTATCTTACGGCCTGAAATATCTGAAATTCTTTCCCGCAGAGGCCGCAGGAGGGATCAAAATGATCAAAGCAATGTCTGCGCCTTACTCCGACGTCCGATTTATGCCGACGGGCGGAATAAGCCCGGATAACCTCGAGAATTATCTTTCCTTTGAAAAGGTCTTTGCCTGCGGCGGAAGTTGGATGGTAAAGGGAAGTCTGATAAGTGAAGGTAGATTTGACGTAATTAAGAATCTCACCCGCGACGCAGTCAACGCCGTAAAACGAGTGAGAGGATCGGAGGTTTAATATGGACCGTATAATTACTTTCGGAGAACTTATGCTTCGCCTGTCTCCCGAAGGATATGAAAGAATAGTTCAGGCAAACAAGTTCAACGTTACGTTCGGGGGAGGAGAAGCGAACGTTGCGGTTTCGCTCGCAAATTACGGGTTGGACGCGTCTTTCGTTTCAAAAATTCCCGAAGGTGAGATCGGCCAGTCTGCCGTGAACTCACTGAGAAGGTTTGGGGTCGATATAAAGAATATCGTCAGAGGCGGTGACCGTCTGGGGATTTATTTTCTTGAAAAAGGGGCGAGTCAGCGCCCTTCAAAGGTCATTTACGACAGAGCACATTCCGCTATCGCCGAAGCATCTCCGTCGGACTTTGACTGGGACACAATTTTCAAAGATGTCCGTTGGTTCCATTTTACGGGTATCACTCCCGCTCTCTCCGATTCTGCAGCAGAAATATGCCTGAACGCCGTAAGAGCGGCGAAAAAGCACGGAGTGACTGTCTCATGTGACCTGAACTACAGAAAGAAACTGTGGACACGTGAAAAAGCAGGTCGGATCATGGACGAACTCTGTCAAAACGTCGACGTACTTATCGCCAACGAAGAGGACGCCGCAGACGTCTTCGGGATCACCTCTGAAGGGACGTCAGTCACTTCAGGCGTTGTCAATACGGAGGGTTATAAGGACGTTGCTCGCAAACTGACTGAACGGTTCGGTTTCAAATACGTCGCAATCACTTTACGAACCTCGCTTTCCGCAAGCGACAACAAATGGGCGGCAATGCTTTACGACGGCAAAAATTATTATCTCAGCAAGAGTTATAACGTTCACATCGTTGACAGGGTCGGAGGCGGAGATTCATTCGGAGCGGGCCTCATCTATTCAATTATTAAAGGGAAGAACAGTCAGGACGCCGTTGAATTTGCAACCGCGGCAAGTTGTCTCAAACATTCGATCGAAGGCGATTACAATATGGTATCCGCCGAAGAAGTAGAAAAACTCGCCGGAGGAGACGGATCTGGAAGAGTACAAAGATAAAAAAGCGCCCGGGGAACCGGGCGTTTTTTACCGTATCGGAATAAGTAAAACGTATGAATAAACCGATGGAGTCGTGAGTTGACTGATCTGATTGAAAGCACCGAGAGAATTCTCCATGGGTTCGCCTATGAGACCTGAATTCATTGAATGCCAGAACAGATCCTCTCCTGAATGGTCCTCGCCCCAGTAGAAACCTATATGACAGTCGATAGGGTTTCCGTACGTATCACATGGGTATCCTTGTTCGTTTCTGCTGTAGACCGTGGTGTCAGGCATAAAATAAATCAGGTCTCCCTTTCGGGCGAGATGAGAATCCAAAAGGTCTTCGACGGTATCAAACTTAACTGAGTATATCTTTCCGTGCTCATAGTTGATTACGAACGCTCCCCAGTAATATGCGTTGACTTCGTTTATGTAATACTGCCCATCGTACCACCATCCGTAACTCTCGCAAAGCTCCATCATATCAATAGCCAAACTGTGAATTTCTTCGGAGCGATCCCCGGCTGCCTGCATGAAAACGTCGAGGACGAACCCGGTACACGTCATATGCGGATAATTACCGGCGAACCGTCCGTTCGGTCTCATACACGTTTCAGTATTGAAACCTATTTCCTCGTCTCCGTACGGAGTACCGAGATAGTAATCATCCGTTTCGTGAAGAGTCAGCCAGCTAAGTATCTCGTCCCGTGACAATCTGAAATAGTCGTTAAAGCAATATCCCGGATCAGGCTCCGGATCGGTATAAGCCGTCGAGTCTGAAAGATCGGATGACGCGGCATCGGTAACGCCGTCTTCTTCCGTAAGTACCTCAGTTGTATCCGATGTCATTCGCGAAGCTCCGGATGAAAGCTCAGGTTCATCGGACTGTGAACATGATGCGGCAAACAAGACAGTGGTCAAAACTATCAGCATTACCGCGACAGATTGTATTTTTCTCATTTTTCCGTCATTTCTGCGTTTTTGTTTCTCCTATTATATCAAATTATAAGGTTTTAAGTCAAGTTAACGTACAAACACGTCTTAAAACGCAAAAAATAATTACGTTTTTAATGAGCATTATCTTGCATTTTATCGAGTAATATTTTACAATATAATGAGTACAGCAAATAAATCGAAATGAGGTAATATAATATGACGCTATTCATTCTCGCAGCCGGTATGGGATCCAGATACGGCGGACTTAAGCAGATCGATAAATTCACCGATCACGGTGAATTTATTATCGATTTTTCAATATACGACGCCGTTCAGGCGGGATTTGACAGAGTCGTTTTTATAATAAAAGAAGAAAACTATCAGATATTCAAGGATACCGTCGGAAAGAGGATCGAAGGTGCTGTCAAAGTCGAATACGCATTCCAGTCGCTTGACATGTGTATGGACGGACACACGCCGCCCGAGGGAAGGGTAAAACCCTGGGGAACAACGCACGCAGTCCTGTGCGCTAAAGAGTATCTCAACGATACTTTTGCCGTCATCAATTCAGACGATTTCTACGGAAGAGACCCGTTCTTCAAAGTTGCGTCTTTTCTCAAAAACAAAGACTTGACCTCTCGTGAATTCTGTATGGTCGGATATCAGGTCGGTAATACTCTTACGGACAACGGGTCGGTCTCGCGCGGTGTCTGTGAAACGACGGACGGAAAACTTGATTCCATCATAGAAAGAACAAAGATAGTGAGAGAAGGGGACTCCGCAAGATTTTATGAGGGCGATTCTTTCGTTGACTTTCCGCTTGATACGCCTGTTTCGATGAACTTCTGGGGATTTACTCCAACTGTATTCGAGGGGCTGGAAGAAGATTTCAGGGATTTTCTTGCAGAAAAAGGAAACGAATTGAAGAGCGAGGCGCTGCTTCCCAATTCCGTCGGAAGAATGATCAAAGAGAACAAGTGTTCGGTTTCCGTTCTAGGAACGGACGCCAAGTGGTTCGGCGTCACTTATGCGGAAGATAAACCCGGTACGATCGCCAAGATACGCGAACTCGTTGCGGCAGGCGTCTATCCGGATGGGCTTTGGAAATAAAAATCGGAGGACATTTCAATGGCTATACTTGTTACCGGAGGCGCCGGATACATCGGCTCTCACACAGTCGTTGAACTTCAGAATTCGGGGTATGAAGTGGTTGTGGTCGACAACCTTTCGAACTCCTGCAAAAAGAGTCTGGAGAGGGTTGAAAAGATCACCGGAAAACCCGTTAAGTTTTATGAGGTTGACATTCTCGACAGAGAAGGCCTCGAGATCGTTTTTAAGAATGAAAAAATAGATTCCTGCATTCACTTTGCAGGCCTTAAAGCAGTAGGAGAATCCGTTGCAAAACCGTGGGAGTATTATCACAACAACGTAGCAGGGACGCTTACACTTGTTGATGTAATGAGAAAACACGGCGTTAAGAATATAATTTTCTCCTCGTCTGCGACAGTATACGGTACACCTGCCTTCGTTCCGATCACCGAAACCTGTCCGAAAGGCGCCTGCACCAATCCGTACGGTTGGACTAAATCGATGCTTGAGCAAATACTCACCGATATCCAGAAAGCAGACAACGAATGGAACGTCGTACTGCTCAGATATTTCAATCCGATCGGAGCACACGAAAGCGGAACGATAGGAGAGGATCCTGCGGGTCTTCCGAACAACCTGATGCCTTATATTACGCAGGTAGCGGTAGGAAAGATCGATCACCTCAACGTTTTCGGTAATGATTACGAAACTCGTGACGGAACGGGTGTCAGAGATTATATCCACGTCGTAGATCTTGCCAAAGGACACGTTAAAGCTCTTAAAAAGATTGAAGACAAAGCAGGTCTGAATATTTATAATCTCGGTACAGGCAACGGATACAGCGTTCTTGAGATTGTTAAGAGTTTCGAAGAGGCCAACGGAGTCAAAGTTCCTTACGAGATAAAAGAGAGAAGACCGGGAGACATCGCAGAATGCTATGCCGATCCTTCAAAAGCAGAGAGAGAGCTAGGATGGAAAGCCGAAAAAGGCATCCTCGATATGTGCCGCGACTCCTGGAGATGGCAAAAAGCCAACCCAAACGGATATGAGGGCTAATTGTTAACAAATTTAATACGCATTACGCATAACGGATTTTCATATATTTGATCAAGGGAAAAGGGAACATTAAGGAACCGACTCCCAAGATCACTTATGAAGGTCCGTTTTATGTCAGTTGACCGGTTGACAGTAAGATGTATAAAGATCGGCGAATTTATTAAAAACAGTTCAGCAACAGTCAGGGAAACAGCAAACCGTTTTGGTTTAAGCAAATCGACAGTGCACAAGGATGCAACTGAAAGATTGAAGAAAATCGATCAGGATATGTACTGCAGCGTCAGAGCAATACTGGAAAAAAACAAATCGGAACGTCACATCAGAGGAGGAGAAGCGACAAGAATAAAGTATCTGAAAAAAATCGATAACATACACAAGATACAAAAATAATACCGTCGGTTCTGCAGAGAAGTGTATTTAGGACTCTCCACGAAATTTTATATCTTATTATACAAAATGCAAATTTTGTATAATTAAGGGAAGTGAAAATGGCTCTTTTAGGGTGAATATCGCTTCCCCCGTGAAAAAAGCCCCCGGATAAGTCAGCCGAGGGCTTTTTTGATCATCTCAATTTCAGGTAGCAATCAAGCGCCAGAAATTCACGCTGATACAAAACGCATCTTTCAGGTTCGCTTAACCTGTATTCTTTGTAGTTCGAATAGATCTCGTATATTTCTTCAATATCACACCATTCCGGTTTCAAACCCAATTCTATTTCGTAGTCCAGCAATTGAGGTTCTTTGTGCGACTTAATTTCACAGGCGTAAAAATGATTTAAATACTTTGTATCCGTTCCGAAATACATGTAAACGTCAGCGAAATGATTTACGGGGTCAACTAAATATCCTGTTTCTTCCATGACCTCACGTTTGCAGCATTCCACGGAAGTTTCGCCAGGTTCGAGGCCGCCTCCGGGTATCAGAAACAGATCTCCGACTGTCTCGTGTGAGATAAGGATCTTTCCTTCATTGACAACTATTCCCCTACAAGTTATTCTTTCTGTTTTATATTTCTCATCGGGGCCGTTTTTGTCGGTATGAAATATTTGTACACAATTTGTTAACATTTTACCATTTTCTTCCATTTATACCTCATTTACCTCTTTACCATCAAAAAAGCACGCGTAGGCGTGCTTTTTCCCGCCCTGCGGGATTCGAACCCACGACCATCGGAATCGGAATCCGGTACTCTATCCAGCTGAGCTAAGGGCGGATATTCTGATGCGCCTCAATATTCTATCACAAAACCGGGTCTGTGTAAATAAGAAAAAAGAAAAAAAAAATTCACGTGATCATTTTTTACTATGCGTATTCCAGCAGTAAAAATATGATAAGGGGACCCATACGTGTCCCCTTAAAATATGGAGCATACGGGACTCGAACCCGTGACCCCAACACTGCCAGTGTTGTGCGCTCCCAGCTGCGCTAATGCCCCGTGCGTATTATAATATCATTCCCCGGAATAAAAGTCAAGTTTTTTTCCTCTAAAACTCAAAAATCTGAAAAAAAGGGTTGATTTTATTATTACGGTGTGATAGAATAACATCCGTGAGACATGTGGGTGTAGCTCAGTTGGTTAGAGCGCTTGCTTGACATGCAAGAGGTCGTTGGTTCAAATCCATTCATCCACATAATAAACCTGCGCAAAAGCGCAGGTTTTCTTTTTTGGATAATAGTTGACTCTTTCGTATATAATATTGCAACAGAGGTCATTTTTTATTTACGGAGGAAATAATGATCGAACAGGATACCGTAAGACTGCTCAGGGAATGCGACAAAGGCGTCAAAATGGGTTTGTCTTCAATCGACGACGTTTATAAGTACGTTAAAAGCGAATCGCTCAAAAGGATCCTCAGCGAATGCAGAGCGGACCACGAGTCGCTTGGCCGCGATATCGAGGACCAGCTTTTGAGGGTCGGTGACACCGGAAAGGATCCGGGAGCGTTCGTAAAGAGTATGTCGTGGATCAAAACGACGGCAATGCTTGCCATGAACACTTCGGACAACACCGTCGCTGATCTGATGACGGACGGCTGCAATATGGGAGTAAAATCTCTGAGCAGATATCTTAATCAATATGCGGCCGCTGACGAAAGTTCAAAGGACGTAACAAAGAAGCTCATCAAAGTTGAGGAAAATATGTCTCACGATCTGAGAGGATTTCTTTGATACCCTGCCCTCCCTTTCCCGGAGGGCATTTCTTATTGTTTTTTTCCGCGATTCATGTTATATTATAATTGAAATCATCCGAAAGGAAACTGTCCGAATGAAGAAGTACGTTCTGGCTCTGGATGAAGGAACTACAAGCGCGAGAGCGATCCTGTTTGACAAGGAGTCACGGATCGTCAGTATGGCGCAGCACGAATTCACGCAAATTTATCCGAATCCCGGATGGGTCGAACACGATCCTCTCGAGATCTGGGCTAACCAGTATTCCGCTATGACTGAATGCATAGCCAAAAGCGGGATATCACCCGACGAGATCGCAGCGATAGGAATAACGAATCAACGTGAAACTACCGTCGTCTGGGAAAAAGAAACCGGAAAACCTGTAATGAACGCTATCGTCTGGCAATGCAGAAGAACGTCGGATATATGCGATAATCTTATCGGGGAGGGACTGTCTGAAACCGTCAGAAACAAGACCGGTCTTCGTATCGACGCGTATTTCAGCGGGACCAAACTCAAATGGATCCTTGACAGATACGATCCGGACAGAAAACGGTCAAAAAAAGGCGAACTCCTCTTCGGCACGGTCGACTCATGGTTAGTCTGGAAGCTCACATCCGGCGTCGTTCACGTCACCGACAGAACCAATGCGTCACGCACGATGATGTACAACATTAATGAACTTGATTGGGACGAAGACATCCTTGAGATACTGAACGTTCCGAGAGAAATTCTTCCCCGCGTTGCGAGCAGCAGCGAGATATACGGGACAGCGAACGTAATGGGATCGCTTATCCCGATCTGCGGTATAGCGGGCGACCAGCAAGCTGCCCTTTTCGGCCAGGGATGCTTTGACGCCGGCGACGCTAAAACGACTTACGGAACGGGCTGTTTTCTTCTTTCACATACAGGAAAAGAACCCGTCTTGTCGAGGAACGGTCTTTTGACTACGATCGCAGCTACTGAAAACGGTCGTCCTTGCGAATACGCTCTGGAAGGAAGCGTTTTTGCCGGAGGCGCCGTCGTCCAATGGCTAAGGGATGAACTCGGGTTTTTACACGAATCAAGAGACAGCGAGTACTTCGCAAAAAAAGTCGACGGAACGGGAGGCGTATACGTAGTCCCTGCATTCGCCGGTCTCGGCGCGCCCTACTGGGATATGCATGCACGCGGCACTATCACCGGTATAACGCGCGGAACTAACCGGGAACATATAATCCGTGCAGCGCTTGAATCCATCGCATACCAGACTGAAGACGTGCTATCCGCAATGATCGCGGACAGCGGTAAAAAAGTACCTGCCCTTCGCGTAGACGGAGGGGCGTCTGCAAACGATTTTCTGATACAGTTTCAGGCGGATATTTCAGGCGTACCCGTTTTCCGACCGTCAACGCAGGAAGCGACCGCGGCGGGAGCGGCATATCTTGCAGGACTTGCGGTAGGTTTTTTCAGCGGCAGAGACCATTTAGTATCAATAAGCAGAGAAGGCGTCACTTTTGTACCCGGTATGCCCGAAGGCAAACGGAAACAACTGCTTGAAGGCTGGCACGCAGCCGTCGGAGCGGCAAGAAACGTTTCAAACTGAAAGGAAAATAATATGGAAATCAGAAAAGAGGAACTACGCGTAAGATCCAGCGATAACGATCACGAGCTCTTCGGTATCGTTTATCTCCCCGAGAATGAACCACGCGGAATATTTCAGATAGTTCATGGAATGATTGAACATATCGGCCGTTACGACAGATTTATGTCTTTTCTCGCAAACGAGGGCTATATCGCATGCGGACACGACCATCTGGGTCACGGAAAAACCGTGAAAAATGAGAGTGAATACGGTTTTATCGCAGATAAAAACGGATATCAGAGGCTCGTTGACGACGTAGAGATATTCGGATCCGCTGTACGCGAAAAATACGGCAGAACTCTTCCCTACTATTTGATGGGACACAGCATGGGTTCTTTTATTGCAAGACTTACGGCCGAACAGTACGATTCACATGACAAACTCATCATTATGGGTACCGGAGGTCCAAATCCTGCGGCGGGTCCCGGATTATTTATGATAAAGTGTCTCAAATTATTTAAAGGAAAGAAAGGTTATTCTTCTTTCATTGACAATGTGGCGTTCGGTAAATACAACGAGCACTACAAAGAAGAAGGAGATTATAAATCATGGCTCTCCTCCATTCTCGAAGAACGTGAATTGAACAAAACCGATCCGCTCTGTAATTTCAGATTTTCACTTTCCGGGATGGAAGATCTGCTTATGGTAAACAAACTTTCCAACCGCAAAGAATGGGCGACTTCTCTTAACAAAGAAAAGCCGGTATTACTTGTTTCGGGATCGGAAGATCCTGTCGGAGAGTACGGAGAGGGAGTCAGAAAAGTCTACAAGATGCTGTCAGATGCAGGCGTCCCTGTCACGTGTAAAATCTACGAAGAAAGCAGACATGAAATACTTAATGACGTATCCGGTGAAGAAGTGAGGACGGACATTTTAAACTTTCTGCAATAAATAACGAAAAAAAGACGGTCGTCAGACCGTCTTTTTTTCGTTGAATCAATGGTAGACAAATTCCGCGATGGTAACAGTACTTCCCTCATCCGCAGCCTTAATCACAAGTCTGTGATGGGACGACGTTTCTTCGTTAATTACCGTTGCATATCTGTCGCAATTAAATAACGTGAACTCTCCTCCGTCGATACTGATCAGAACGTTGTCGGATTCGCTTTCAGGAAAATCGGGTCCGTCAGAATGCCCCGTCATGACGTATAGAGTTTT
>JAFWPR010000029.1 GCA_017545225.1 Clostridia bacterium | reverse complement strand
TAGTTGGCATTGTAGGAAAATCCAAAAGTTTAGATTTTCCCACAATGCTTATCTTTTGGTCTTTGGTTCGGAATAGTGTAGTGCTGGCGGTCTATCTCTTGTTTTCGGTTGCTTGCTTCCTTACCGTACATGAGCATTCGGAGCGGGTATGATATACCGCTTGCGCGGTATGATATACGGCTTCGCCGAATGATATACCGCTTCGCGGTATTACGAGCAGATCGCCGCCAGAGCGGCTATCTGCTCGGGGTCGTACGATCCGTCGCGGCCGAGGGCGATGTCGTACGTCACGACGCCGCCCGCCATGTTGCAGAGCTTTGTGAAGCAGCGCAGGTATTCTCCGCTGTAACGCGAGCCGGGCGTCGCCCAGAACGTTCCGAGCGGCGCGAGCAGATGCGCCTGCGCGCCGTCGATGAAGCGCGATTTCGGGATCACGTTCACGTCGTCCATCTCGCCGCAGACGAAGTCCTCGCGCCAGTAATATTTGCGGTATCTGGTACCCACGCCGTCGTTCATTGCGACGATCGCTTTCGGGTTGCCCTTCTTGATCGCGTTGTAGTACAGAGCGAGCTGTTCGTCGTTGTAGCCGAACCATTCGCGGTAGCAGCCGTCGATCCACCATCCGCATACCTTATCGCCGTACTTCACGCAGTACTCTTCAAGGACGGCAGCCCACTTTTCGGCGAACTCCATCGTCATCCCTCCGGGGATCATATCGTCGGTGAAACCGAATTTTTTCGAGATCTCGGGATGCTTGTGCGGACCGTCCCCCGTGTAATAAAGATAAAGATCGATATCGTGCTTTGAAAGAGCGTCGTAAAGGTCGGAGATGAGATCGCGCGTCGCGCACGCCTCTCCGGGTTTAGTCCCGGCGATGCGGTCGAACGTTTCGTTCGGAGCGATCATGTGTGCGGACCCCTGCATTACCGTGATAAACAGGTACCCGGCGCCGATCGAGTGAAGCGCAGCCGCCATTCTCTCAACGTCGAGCGCCTTCACGCACTCGTCCCACGACGTCTCGCCGACGCCCTGATTGTTCGGGGTTCCCTCGCAATTCTGATCGTGGTTGAGGTAGTGGTTGAACACTCCCCATTTTTTTTCAAATAATCTGTCTGCAGGATGCATTATTTTTCCCCTTTCACGGTGTTTCTCTGGCAGGATTCTTAACGGAATAGAACGTGCTTCCGGTTTCGACTCCGACCGACGCGAGATACGTCAGATACCGGGTGTTGAACGGATAGAACGCTTTGAACGAGCCCAGCTTTTCTCTCATATTGAACAGGCCCTTGATCACGTACGTCTCGTCGGGATCGATAAAATAAACGTTGTTTTTGAGAACTGTCCCTGCCGTGTCGCCCAGAGCGATGTCGGCGCTGTACGTCGCGTACTCGCGGGAGATGATATTCACGTTGTTTTCGTATCTCACGTTCTCGATTATCGTTGACGATACGCCGTACGACGTGTACAGAAACGCAGAGCGCCTGTCGGACCTGACGTCGCAGAATCCGACGCCGGCGTTCATAACGTAGTTGTTCGTGAGGATGATATTGCGCAGTTCGGACACGGCCCCGTAACTCGGATCGCCGTGGTTGAAGAACTCGAGCGGAAAATCGCAGCGGTCGAACACGCATCCGTCGGTATAGAAGTTCCTCATTACGCCGGAGCCGCCCTGCGTCGATACGGCGGCGTCGTAGATATTGGAGAAATAGCAGTCTTTAATTACCACCCCGTCGCAGCTGCCCCAGTTCTGGATCGCGTTTCCGAATCTGGTGGGATAGCTGTCCTCGTTCACTCCCTGATATCCGCCTCCGATCCACTCGAACGTGCAGTTCGTGACGTACACGTTCACGGCGTTTCCGGTGGCGATTCCGCCCCAACTCGAGTACTTGAGCGCGACGTTGTCCAGACGCGTCGGAAGGCTTGACGCCTTGTAATCGTCCGCGTAGCCGACGAGATCGCCGGTTCTCGGAATATTGATAAGATCGAAATACTCGCCCGGGTTGCCTCGATCAAAGTAAACGTACAAGACGCCCGCCTCTTCGTCGTCGAAATACTCGAGGTTATGGCACAGAGCGCCCGGGTTCGGGAACTCGACCCCGCCCGACTCGAACGTTTCCTCGCCGTTGCTCACCACTCCGTAATAGACGGTCTTGTGGGCGTACGGCTCGAGCTGCCTCTGCGGAAGAACGAAGATCCCCCACAGTTCTTTGCCGTCTTTTTCGAACGTGACGTTGCCGGGCTGGAAATCGACGGTCTGATCGAGACGCCATACGTTGGCCCACTCCGTCGCGGACCATTTGCCCGAGTTCTCGTTGCCGGTCAGCGAAAGACGCTTAGTTATAACGGGCTTGTCGCCGTCGCCGTACGTCGAATAGATGACTCCGGGGCGCATCTCGAGGTAATCGTAATTTCCGGCTTCTCCCTGGACGAAGACGCTCCCGCATTCGAGGAAGACGCCGTCGCCCTCTTTAAGGGTCGATGTGATGACCGCGCCGCCGCCGTAGATCTTGTAAAGATTCATGAACGACTTCCACGGGGTATCCTTCGATCTTCCGTCGTTCTTGTCGTCGCCGTGTATCGAGGAGATATAGTAGCACGTACCCTTGACGTCCTTTTCGGTGTATGACGCGCGGCTTTCCTTTATCTTAGCTGCTTTCGCGTTCGCCTCGGTGATCGCCGCTTCAAGGTCGGCGTCCGTCGCGGGAGTTACTTCTACGGGGTCGCAGACCGTCCACTCGGCGAGATCGTCCGCGTGCTTCGCGGGATCGAACGATTCCGCTTCCGCGCGCGACCTGAACGCCGCGAAATACCTGAGGCTGATCGGTCCCGTCGAGTTGAGCGTCAGCGCGTAGCGCTCGTCGGCGGATCCCGGCTTCGATGCGCCGGTCATATCGACAATACCGTACTGCCACGCCTTGCCGTCCGCGCCCCTCGCGCCGTCCTCCCGGACGTCGATCGCGACCGTCTCGCCGTCGTCCCCGTGAGTCCACACCCCGAACGAAACTTCCGCGCCGTCCGCGACGGCGTAACCGAACCGCAGGAACGGGTACTCGGTCAGATCGAGACCCGCTCCGATCGCGTCGATCTCGAACGAGTCGGCAGCCGCGAACTTGTTTCTGTTTTTCTCGGCTCCGCGTCCCGTTTTCGGATTGCTGGCGGCGCTCACGCCGAGCACCATCGACGGGTTGGAGGGATCTTCGTAAAGATACGGGAGCGCGCCGTCCGTCGCGACGCTGAGCCCCTTGTAGTTGCTCCACAGCGCAGTTCCGGCGTAGTAGAGGTCCCACGCGCCCATCAGAACGAACGCCCCGTCGTCCTTCGTATAGTCGATCACCGTCGGGTCGCCGAGTTCGAGATACTTTATCATCTTGTCAAGGCGCATCATGACGGTCGCCGCCTCGGCGCGGGTCAGGTTGCCGTTCGGGGAGAAAGTGCCGTCCGTGTTTCCCGCGACGATCCCGAGAACTCTCATATAGTCGACGTCCGACGCCGCCCAGTCGGAGATCTTGTCCCCGTCGGTAAAGAACGACAGCGGGTCGTAACTCACCATCGGCAGGATCCCGGTATACCTGACGTACCTCGCGATCAGCGCCGCCATCTGCTCGCGGTCGAGCAGATCGTCGGGACGGAACGTTTTATCGGGGTAGCCGTTCACGATCCCGTTGTCAGCCGCCCATCCGACGTATCCGGCGTACCAGCCGCCGGTCGCGGTATCGACGTCTTTGAATTTATCGGTCGGTTTCTGCTCGACGCCGTCGAGCCGCCCGAGCATCGTAACGAACATCGCTCTCGTGACGGGTTCCTCCGGCGCGAACAGCTTCGCGCTCACTCCGTTCATTATGTTCGTCCCGAAAACGTACGAGACCGCTCCGTAGAACCAGTCGCCCGACTTCACGTCGGTGAAGGGAAGCGCATCGTCCGCAGCTGCCGACGGCGCGGTGACGAACACCGCGAAGACCGTCGCCAGAGTCAGAATGACACAAAGCAGTTTTTTCATTTTCCCGTATCCTTTCGCCCGTTTTTTCAGGGATGATCAATCGTGGATCAGGGACGGATTCTCTCCGCGCTCCGCGTAATAGCCCGTCATGAAGAAGAATCCCGCCCCGTCGCGGGTATGCGCCGGCTCCGTGTCTTTATAGTGATAGAAGACGCCCTTCGGGTCGACGCCCTGAGAGGCGAGCCACTCAAGCCCTTCTTTTGAACTCGGGAAGTAGATCCTGACTCTCTTCCACATTCTGTGGTTGATGTAGTTGATCGTTTCGTAAGAGTAAATGAGATCGGCGAAATCTTCGTCGAGAACGTAGACGTTCCCGAGTACCTCCCAGCCGCGCGGCTGTTCGTACGTCGCCACGTACGCGTAGTAAACGCATCCGAGCGGGTAGAGGAACACGTTGCCCTCGACGCGTGAGTTCACGAACTCGCCGTACATACTTCCGTTGATGCAGGATCCCATGATGAACGAATCGCGCGACTGCTTCTGCGACATCCCCCATCCGCCGTAGGCGAAGATATTGTCTTTGATGGTGCAGTTCGTGATCTTCGATCCGGACACGCCGTTTTCGTCGTAGGCGTTCGTGTGGTTCCATATCTCCGCGCCGACGCCGACGGAGACGAATACGTTGCCGATATAGTTGACGTTGTTGATCGTATTGATAATGTCGCCGTTCGCCGTGCACTGGCTAGTGAGTCCGCCGTCGCCCACGTCGTGGATATAGTTGTTGATCATGTAAATCCCGTCCGACTTGCCGAAGCTTTCTATCCCGCTTTCGACCGACGAGAGCGCGCCGTGGACGAAACCGATCTCGCAGTTCGTGAAGGTCAGGTTGCTCTCGCCCGCCTCCACGCAGTAGGTCCCCGAGTAGAGGAACGCGAGGTTGTCGACGTGCGAGTCGTTTCCTATCCACGCGCAGGTGCCGTTCCTGCTTGCCTTGATATCGTCGAAATACTCGTTCGGGTCGCCCTTGTCCCAGTACAGATACAGCGAGCCCGTCCCGTAGTCGTGGAAATATTCGAGATTATGGAGCAGCGCGGTCCCGGGGTCGTCGAGCGCGCGCGTCTCGGATTCGTAGTACTCGTATCCGTTGAAGAAGAGTCCTCTGTACGTTGATTTGAGTCCCGCGCCCAGCGTCTGTTCCTCGCCCTTCGCGACGATGCGCAGACCGACGCCTTCGCCGCCGTTGACGTAGACGTTGCTGATCTCCGAACGCGACCCGCGCCAGTACGCCGGGTTCTCCGTGCCGTCGTCCTCCACGTCGGGCTTGTCGTCCACGCAGTCGATCATCCAGACGTTAGGGTACTCCGTCGCGTGCCATTTCCCGACTTTATCGTAGTCGAGCGTGCACGTAAAGAGCGGCTTGGGTCCCGTGCCGTACGCTCCGTAGTCGACGCCCGACTGACCCTGAAGGTTGCTGACCATATTGCGGTGATAGACCTCCGGGTAGAAGACGCTTCCTCTCTCGAAGAAGACCCCGTCTCCCGCTTTCGTTTTCCAAGTTATCAGAGTCCCCTCGGAAGTTTCGAATTTCCTTTTGACAAGACCGTCGAGCGTTTTGAACGGTTTTTCGGGGCTCAGGCCGTCGTTCTTGTCGTTTCCGTTTATCGAGGAGACGTACCAGCACGTGCCGCCTCGCGCCTTGATCTGCTCGGGCGTCACTTCGGACGGCGCGTTCTTGATCTCTGCGATCCGGTCGACGAGCATCTTTTCGTAATACTCGCGGTCGGAGTCCGTGTACTCGCGGTAGTCGACGGTGTTTCCGAGACGGTAGTTCTTGAGGTAGTCGTCGAAGACGTCGTAGTTCGGATCGAACTCCGCCGCCGCATCGGCCGTTTTGAAGAAAGCGACGTACCTGATAAGGAACCTGCCGTCCCCGTCGTAATCCTCGGCGCAGGGCGTGAACAGAAGGTTCACGAGCTGCGTCTGATAGTTGATCGAGTGATAATTGCTTAAGTGTTCGTCCAGAACGGCGGTCAGATCGGCGGTCGCCGTCTTCATGCCGTTCTCGTCCTCTCCGGGAGTGAGGGCGACGTCATTCCTGAACCCGGACGACTCGGTCCTCGTCATATTCACGTTGAGAACGGCGGTGAGAGGAACGTCCTCCATCCCGTCGTATCCGTAGCAGACCTTGACGTACGGATAGTTGTGAAGTTCAAATCCGGCGCAGTTGACCGATATACCCACTGTGTTTGGGAAATTGTACGTTCTCGTCGCGCTGATCGTATCCATCTGCGCGGTCAGGACGGGCAGCTCGCCCGATTCGTCGAGACCGCGTTTCATGCCGCCTGCGAGGACGGATCCGTTTTCAAACAGATATTTCGCGCCGAAAACGAGGCGTCCCGCGCCCGCCGACGGCGTATACCCCTGCCAGGCGGCGTCGATCGCTTTTTTGAGTCTGGTCACGAC
>JAFWPR010000028.1 GCA_017545225.1 Clostridia bacterium | reverse complement strand
TCCCTGAAATAAACGACGCGGAATTGATTCCGCTCTGGTACGTGAACATTCCGACGTCACACAGGAAAAGCCTGAAGTCCGAGTCGTTTTTCTCTGTAAAAGGAGTGGATACGTGCTCGTCCAGCCGGAACGACTGATGAACGATATGAGCCATCGTCAGCCAGTCGATAGGGGTTTTCATATCCCTTGTTTTGCTTCCTTCTTCAATCAGGCCCGGCCTGAAATTCCGGGATTCCTTGTTTAGTTCCGCATAGATCCCTCTGAAAATCTTCCGGGACCGTATTATAGATTCCGGACTCGCCTGATACAGTTCCATATCCGAGAGATAGTTATCGTACAAATCGGTCAGTACTTCGCGCGATTCCAGATAGCTCTCCGTGTCGAGAAACGTTTGAACGGCGTCGGGCATTCCCCCGATAAGCAAATATTTATAAACCGCATCAAGAGCCAGTTTGTGAAGAGCGCCGTGGAGCGGCTGTTTTTTTCGGTACGCGGAACAGATCTCATCATACAGCGTCCTGTTCGCATTTATAAGATACTCGTCAAAAGTCATCGGGTAGACGGTGATCTGATTGATTTTACCTACCGGGAAAAGAAACGGATTGTTTGTCTTTGTCCCGCGTTTTCTGCTCAATCTCTGAAGCTTGATCCTGACCATCGATCCGGTCGCGATCACAGGTATTTCGCGCATATCCTGACAGAAGTATTTCAGTGCGGTGATTATGCCGGGGCATTCTTGTATTTCGTCAAAGATCAGCAGGGTGTCCCTGTCGATCCTTCTGTTTTTGACCGCCGCAATGAATTCAACTATTTCCTTAGCCGAAACGTGCTTTTCGCAGTAATCGCGGATATCGTCTTCAATGCGAAAATCAATATACAGATATCTGTCTTTATAAAACGTTTCGGCAAAGATATCTCTGACAAGATACGTTTTTCCAACCTGTCTGGCGCCCCATACTATCATCGGTTTGCGCCGCGGATTGTCATTCCACTTCTTAAGACTTTCAAGTGTATTTCTGTACATATAACCCGCTCCGTTCTCTTGAAGTAACGTCATTATACCATTAGTTGCACGTTAAGTCAAGAAAAACAGTGAGTTAATTTCACCTTTTCAATGTTTAAAAAGAGAGTTAATTGCACCTGACAGCATTAAAACGAGCCTCATTATCGGCAGATGAGGGAAATGAGGGGGCCGTCAAGGTTAATTTGATAATGAACTTAGTATGCAAACGCATAAGCTGCATATTATTATACCGCGATCCGGCAGGAAACCGGACATAACAAAGCGTGACAAAACGATACTCTGTGGGAGACAAAAAAACGCCGTGAAACCAACAATAGCAAGGGTTCCGGGTAGCACGGATTTTCGCAATGAAGTTTTCTGCTGGGTTCAAAATGAGGTTGCTGTTTAATTAAAGAGCGGCACGCTTGCGCGTGCCGAGTGACCGGTCGCCTTTGCCTTCGGCAAAAGCGGTTAAGAATCGCTTCGCGATTCTTACACGCGAAGACGGGGGGGATACTGTAGTTTGGACGGGCGAAGGAGGTTTCCGCACGGATATCGGACGTAAGAATTTCCGCAGGAAATTCTTATCCGCTCTTTGGCTGAGCAAAGCGAAGTCAAAGGCGATTGATACCCGGCGGCAGGGGCCGGGAACCCCCAAAGCTCGGCAAGCTCGCTTCGGGAAACCCCGGACCACGGGGGTCTCGATTTATATTATTGAATAAATCAAACAGATCCACTTCTTCATATATCATTGTACTATGAAGGATTATCCAATTCCTAAAAATGGTGTATTTGAGGCTTTTTCCGGTGCGTTTTCTGTTCTCAAACGAAAAAGCCGCCTTCCAGCGGCCTGTATATCTGACTTTTGATTATTCTTCCCTTCTTATCGGTATCATAACATGAACTCCGAACATTCCGTTCTTTTCAAAAAAACTGCATATCCCTTCATATTTTTCGGTAATATCACGTATAATTTTCGTTCCGAGTCCGTGGTTAACCTTATCTTTTTTTGTCGAGTCAAGATCCGGATTTGTTTCCAAAACAGATGAATCTATGGAGTTTTTTATTATTATACTTTGATAGTCGTCGCTTGTTGAAAAGTCTATTTCAAGCCTTTTTTCGGTGGAATTTTCGAGTGCTTCAAGCGCGTTGTCAATAATATTACCTATCAACGATGCAAGATCGAGAGGATCAACTCTGTCTACATTTATGGAACTGTTAATTAGGAACAGATTCAAATCTTTGTGATCGTTGAGCTTTGAGTTGATAATAAAATCAATGGTAGGATTACCCGTTGAAAGACTACCTGTTATGGAGTCGACTCTTCTCTTCAATTCTGTCAAAGCTTCCTCTGCGGTTCCCCCATCCCCCTTATAAACCAGCGCAGAAATTGAGTCGATCTGTTTATTGATGTCATGTCTTATCTTGCAAATCTTCTGATAGTTGTCATTCATCTCCGTATATTGCTTTTTCTCATCATCGACTTGCTGTTGATAGAGTTTTAACTCATATGTCTCATAAAGCGATTCCGAGAGTCTCTTGAACATTAAATATGAAAAAACGTTTATAACGAAAATTGCAATTATTGCTCCTATTACGTACGGTGTAAATTTGTCAAGGTCATATACCATACCTATGCTTATCAAAACGTAGAGTTCAAATATTGAAGCCGCCGGCAAAACGACGTAGATGAGAAAATCGAAGAGTGAAAACTTCGCTTTTTTGTTTTTCAGTCTGATAACGATTACGGAGACTGTAAACAATATGACCTTGCTGAGTACCATTCCCACATACCGCTGCGTTATTCCCCTCGATAATACCACTGAGATCTCTACGTTAAAAATCCAACTTGTCACAAACATAAACAACGTGTTGACAAGAATTAAAATGGTATCAAACATTACCGGATAAATAATCTTCTGAAACCACGTTGTGTTTTTTAATGTTAAAGTATAAGTAAACATAATCAGAAGGTTAATTATCGATGGAAGTACTGAAAATGTGTTTACAAAGGTCAGCAGGGTAGTTGAAATGAAATGTGCTGAAATACCAACGAAAAACCAGACTGAGAGCCTTGCTTTTGTCATTCGTTTTAAAAAGGAGAACGCGAGCACAGCATCAAAAAGAGTCGCCAGCAACTCATATACGATATCCATCAGTATGTATCCCTTCTGATATAGTCTAAAAAGGACGACTCAATCTTCTTCTGGTATCTTTGCGATATCGGAAATGTTTTTCCGCTCTTCAAAATCACGTTGCTTCGGATTATCCTTGCAATAAACCGAACGTTTATAAGAATACCGGAATTGATCCTGATTATGCGGTGATATTTCAAAAACGGCTCTTGCTCGGTAACGGAAGATCTCCACCGGTATTCATTCCCGTCATAAGAAAGAATCAGATAGTTTCCTCTTTTGAGCACGTATTCTATTTTACTTACGATAATTGCAATGTTTTCGCCATCTGCCTTGACAATTATTCTTTTCGATGAAGAAATTCTATCGTCAAGAGCGGACTCGACTGCTTCCCTCAAATCATTGTGAAGATGAGATTTCCGTACGAATCTGAAGGGACGAAACTTTAGAGTATAGAAGACCATGTTTTCATATCCCGACGTGAAAATTATCAACGTTTCAGGGGAGTGGAGATAGAACGTTTCCGCAACTTGTATTCCATCACATTCAGGCATCATAATATCAAGAAGCAATATATCTATATTAGAGTCTTGGCCACACATTAGAAGTTCCTTAGGGTTTGCCGTAACGAGAATGTCTATATCAATGTCAAGAAAGCGCTCTTGCATCAAAACAGAGTTAACTCTTTCGCTTATTTTTTTTGCAGCTGATACTTCGTCGTCACAAATGACAATCTTTATCATTCCCTCTCTCCTTTCACTAAGTTCTCTTATACTAGAAATATACTAGAAAAAAACTGTCCAACATAGATTAATTATATCATATTCTTTTTTTCTTTTCAATTACCAGTAATTATTATATATATTACCATATATATGTATATTATGCCCGCTTATTATTGCTACAATATAATTACGGGTGGTGATTAAAATAACTAATTTGGGTAAAAGATTAAAAGAACTGCGCAAAGAGAAAAAAATGTCTCAAAGGCAGCTCGGTATGATGTTTAATATTTCACAAGAAAGTATTAGTTCCTACGAGCAAAATAAGAGCAACCCGTCGTTTGAAATCCTTTGTAAGTATGCAGATCAATTCGATGTGTCTTTGGATTACATTTTTGAACGAACTGATAGCAAAATTAACGTTAGAAAAAGCGATTTGAATACATTTGAAGAATTCTTTGTGGTTAGTTACAGATCTATTTCGGATCAAGGGAAAAACATGATGGCGAAGATTGTTCGCGCTATATGCGAAGCAGACAAAGAAAACAACAGTTTATTCTTGTAAACAAATGCTCGATCGTTTTGTTACCTTAAAACGATCGAGCATTTGTTTACTTCAGCTTCTTGGGTTCTTTGGGCTGATAGAACCCCCATTCAGAAGCGTTGCCGGCAGCGCTGACAGCTGCTTTTTTCGCGATTTTCGCGACCGCCTTATACAGCTTTTTCATTCATTTTCACCTCCCGTCTGCGATTGATTATGTGACCACAAACCATCAATATCAGTACGTCTACATAGGATACTGTCAGGATTGTTGAATAAGGCAAACCATATGCACTCAAACATATAGACAGCGTCGACAATATAGCGCACGATAATATTGACAATCTTTTGTTTCGCTTTCTCTTCTTCTGACTTAAGGGCTTGTTTTGATTTTCAACCGGAGAAAAGGCAACGATAAGAATCATTCCGACAGAATGAATGATAATGGTGGGTATCAGATTAAAATATACTGCTTTCGATATGTATAAAGAAACAATGAATATAACACAGCAGCTGAGATTACACCCGATATACGTCCTGGCGTGATATCCGCCCGTAAATCTTCTAATAATTATTAAAACTGCCAGATAGATAAGAGCAGTAATTATTTCTGATAATACTATCCCTAACAATAATACAGTCAAAAAACTGCAAATAGTTGAGATCAATACCTCCAGCCCGTAAACGTATAAGTCTGTATCATCTTCTTCTATCAATCCATTAGCAAGGAGCTTTTTGGCGATAAATGTTGCTATTCGAGTCAGCATTATCTCGTTACCTCGCTTTCGTGCATAATAATTCTATCACGAATGAAAATGCGAAATCGTTATTTGGTGCATTAAATCGTTTTTCTGGTAAGATTGTCATTTTATAGCAAAAAATGAAGCATAATACCCAGAGTCTTTGTTTTCAATATAATTGTTAATTGTCAAACTGATAGAAGCAGCGGCTGCACGCTCTCGAGCGCGCAGCCGCTTTCTTCAATACAACGGAACTCCGTATCCGAGGATCTCATCATACCCAACCGGATAATCCCTTTGAGCGACGGAATCGCTTGAGTTGCCCTCAATCGTAAACACGCTGTTATTCTCAACCTTCTGCACAATTCCAACATGGTCCGCCGTCCCGGTAACGCCGTTAAACTCCCAATCGAATAAGAAGACAGGGGACGGTTCAAGAAGACAGGGGACGAAGACAGGGGAAGACAGGGGACGGTTCTATGTCTTGATATACTTTTCGACAATACCCTTGCTAATACCGCAAAGCCTCGATAATTGTCTCACGGATACACCATGCTCGTGCAGCTTTTTGATAAAAGACAGGGGCGGTTCGTGTCTCTTTCAATGCCTTAATCCAAACCGTCGAGACACAGAACCGTCCCTCTGTCTTCCCAGAACCGTCCCTCTGTCTTCCCCTCTGTCTTCCCCCTGTCTTCCCCCTGTCTTCTCTGTCTTAGAACCTTCACCTCGAGGATGTTTTAAAAATCTATTCTTTTCAAACTCTTATCAAACTTTGTATTATAGAATAAAACGCTTGCTTTTTCATTTTTGCAGAAATTATTATTAAGCCAAGATACAAATCCTTTACTTCCCTTTGACAATACAAGCGATCCGTCTTTATACTTTATCCATTCATTTTCATTATCTTTCGGAGGTATCCAGGACAAATAATCTTGTGAAAGGTCTTGAATGTGAGGAAAAATTTCGTCTGGAATCTCAAGAATATCCACATCGTCATAATCATATTCATAAACCAAATTGATTCTTTTCATAATAGTACCTCATTTTACTGCAATATGAATATTGTGAATTTTTATATGTTTGATATTTGACCATATACCAGAACGTCCAGGATGAGTAGCTGGATAGTGTGCATTAATATTATATTCTTTCGCAAAATCAACTAAAATATTGGCACTTGACTCATCTAAAATGTTATGTTTATTTTCCTTTGCCAAATCAACTACTGCTTTTTGATTATCATCGAATCGTTTGCCTTCTTTACATTTGTTGTGAACGAGTAAGCAACAATTAGAAACGAAATATGTGTGATAATCTTCAACCTCGAGATTGTATACTTCTATAGGCGATTCAAGAATTTCATGCTGTGTTTTTTCGAGGACTACATACTCTCCATTCAATAGAACGAGAATATCGCCTGCTCTGAGATGGACAGCGTCTGTCCATCCTTTGTGAGGAGAATAGAAAGGATGGGTCGGAGTGGATACTATTTCTTCTCCGTTTACATACAGATGAACAAGCTCTGTCGTTTCATTTATGAAAACTTGTTTTACTTCTTTCAAAGAAACAGTTTCACTTATTTCATCCCATGCCCAGACCTGATCTCCTGTTTTTATTTCCTCAATAGACACCTTTCCTGTTTTCGTTGATATCAAGGTTCCTGCAACAAAACAGGAATCCGGGAATTGTGAAGTGATCTCCATTATCCCTTCATTTGCTAATGATGTCAATGCAAGTCCGACATTATATGCATCTTCGTTCCCTTGAAACAGTGTATCCTTTAAAACGCTCTTCCCGGTAACAGATGCATACGCAATATCTCCCGCATACATTGTTGCTGCGGTAGCTGTTGCTGCAACCGCAACTGTTGCTACAGTTGTTGCGGCAGTATAACTTGCGCCTATAGACATTCCGACGGTAGTTAAAGCACATACAGCCCCTGGTGCGGCTGCCCCCCATGTAACAACCGTAGCTGCAACTGCAACCGCAGCAACCACTACGCCTACCAGTATAGTTGCCCATTCAGGCCATGATCCTGTATTATCAAAAAAACTAATTGGGTTATTGAAACAATACGCATACAGGTTAAACTGCACAAAATTTTCCAACTTGGAACTAATTACATCTGCATTGTCTGCGTTTACCCAGCGTCTGATCGCAGGATCATAATACCTGCTCTTGCAGTAGTAGAATCCCGTTTCCTCGTCGTAGACATATCCGCGGTAGCGGAAAGGGTTCACTCTTCCGACGTGAGTCATCGACGTGATGGCGTTTCCGTTATGGTCTTTTATCGATACGATCTTGCCCCACGCGTCGTACGTATAGTTTACAGCAAGGGTACCGTAATTGTCAATGAGCTTTATAACGTCGCCCTGAATGTTGTATACGTAATAATACGTCGCGGTCGTTCCGGGGTCCAAACCAGGCACTGTGACAGAATAAGGTCTACCGTTCTCGTCGTACGTGAAAGAGTATCTTTCGGTACTGCCGTTGGCGGTTCTCTTCATCTCAACGATCTTATCTCCCGCGAGACGATAAACCGTATGTACCCCTCCGGATGTTTTTTCGGTTCTTATCCCGTCAGAGTTATACTCATAACTCGTCGTGACTCCGCCCTTTATAACGGAAGCGAGTTCTCGGCCTTCCTGCCACGTCATCGTATAGGACGAACCGTTATAGTAAGACAACGGGTTGCCGATACCGTCGTACGTGATCGTATGGTTGTTATACGAAGTCAGCTTATCGCGGAAAGAAGAGTCGGTCGAGGGGTATCCGTACGTTTCGGTTGACGTGAGGGTTCCGATCGAGTGGAGCTCATGCAGACTCGAGAATCCGCCGTCCGAATAGTGTTTTACGGCGCGGATATTCCCATAAGTGTCGTACACATATTCTCTCGTGTCGACCCGTGTACCGTTTTCGTACACCTCTTCATATACGAGTTGGTTCAGATCGTCATACAGGTATTTCCCGATCGTTTGACTGTTATTGTCATAAATTCGCTTGATATTCCCGACGTTGTCGTACGTATAGTACAGTCTGAAATCGGTCCCGTAATTTACAAAATGATAAAGCCTGCTCGAAATAAGGTTCGTGGTCTGGTTGACGCCGGTTCCTGCTTTGAACGAGTTGATTTCCCTCAGCTCGGCGCTGCCCCAACCGAGATAAACGTCTCTGATGCTGACTCTGTTCAACGTGTCATAAGTAAGCCCGATTTCTTTTGCGGTGTTGATCTTGTATTCCGTAAGGGCGCCGTCACTGTCCCTGTAGGTATACTCAAAAGGAACGTAATCTTTACCGTCGTAATATTCGTACTTTGACAACCTGTTTTTCAAATCATAGGCGTATTCCGTTTGTCCGACAAGGTCGCCCCGAGACGTTTCTCTCTGACGTATCAGTCTTCCGAGAGTATCATACTCGAAATAATGCGTTCTTTTTTCATTCACGCCCTGTTTTTCAACGAGTTTTGAAAGGTTTGAATTACCGTCGTAGAAATATTCCTCGGTATCCCCGCTGTCATGATGAGTGACGCCTGAGAGTCTGTCAAGGTTATCATACGAATACGTTACGTTGTCGCCGTTGCCGTATACCGTACCCACAAGCCTTTCTCTCGAGTCATAAGTGTTTGTGCTGAGAGTTACGTTTCCGACCGAAGTCCCTGTAAGTTGACCGTAGGCGTCATACGTGAAGTTATACGTTTGGTTTTCCTTCGGACCGGAACCGTAATATCCGCCTCTCGTAATAGATGACAGATTGCCTTTAAGATAAGTGTTCGACAGAGAAACCACACCGGATATATACGTAAGATTTGTTCTTCCCGAGTCGTAATAGGTGTTCGTTGTGATCAACGTCCCGCTGTTATACGGGTCGGATGAAGACACGGGAGTTGTCGTACCGGTAAGTTGATTCTTGCTGACGTTATACGAATAGTTTGTCGTATTTCCGAGACTGTCCGTTACGGATGCGGTCTTGGTCTTATTGTCGGTAAACGTCGCGGTCGTCTGCATATACTTGTTTCCGGTTCCCTGAAGTTTTGAAGTCGTAACGTTCCCGGTGTCGTCATAAGTCAGGCTCAGACTCAAATCTCCGTTTTCGGCTTTTGTGACGTTATGATTTGAGTCATACGTATAGGTGAAATTACCGTTTGCCCCTCCCGATTCGCTGATCAGGTCGGCGCCCTGATATACGTTCTGCAGTTCATCCGAATTGGTTTGATTGACCGTGACGAGTTTTCCGTCATCATTGTACGTATACGCCTGTGCTATCTCCCTATGAAGAGAGATTTCGTCGAAGTATGCGATATTCGCGTTCGCCTTATACGAGCATGTGACGGTTATTGTTGAAACGTTCTTCTTGGGTACAACGGGTTTAGCAACATACTGCCATATGTTGACCACGTCTGTCGAGAAAGGAGCGGATACATATTCAATGGTCCCGTCCGTATAGTGCAGCGTCGCAGTGATCTGGAAAGAAGAAGTCTCTCTCGGGGCAACGGACGCCGCTTTTGCCCATCCCGAAAGCATATACGTCTCATTTGCAGACAGGTTCACGTTTACGTCCTGAGAAATATACGATTGTTTTGACGGCGCGCCGTTTACCTTTATTACGTAGCCGTTGTCACCGTTATATTTCGTAGAACTTACAAACGAGGCGTAACTGCTGTTATTCCACGAATGAAAAGTACCTGACCTTATGTACGTTTCGCTCAAAAGATTGTATTCGCTCGCGAACCCGTTGTTTTCAAACTGCACGTCATCGACATATACGGTCCCTTTTGCGCCGGTGAATACAATTATCGGATAAACGGAATCGTTGGCAGTTCCTTCAAAGGTGCAGGATACTCTTATCCAACCGTCGGAAGCAGTACCAGACGAAGCTTTGATATATTCGCTTTCCGCAATAGGATCACCATTCTTCTCGACATATATCCTTACTCCGTACGGATCTGAATAGCCGGACTGAACGGAGATGCTATCAACTTTGATATACGCCGAAAACGTATATTTGCCTGTTTTGGGAAGAACCACCGACTGACTCGCCATCGAAGAGCCGTTGTACGCGCCGTTGTACAGTTTTAAGGAATAACTTCCCGTGTGTTTTTTCGAACTGTTGGCAGAAACAGAGAAGTTCGTATTATTCGACACTGAAGTGCTGAAATATGACGTCGATCCTGATTCAAATCCGGAATTCCACAAAAGATTATGTCCGACGGTGCCGGAATAAACGGCAGACGTCAGTCTGTTATTCTTTTTGCTTGTTCCCGTATTCGCCTGATACTTTCCACCCGCGACGCCGACAATGTTATTGTTCCCGTCAACCGTGTACGAGGTCACCGTTCTTCCTATATTATCGAGCACGTATGACGTGAGAATATCGTCCCCGTCGCTGTCCTCCATACTCACCCCGCAGTCGCGGACTTTCGTCAATCTGGATCCGACGTTCACGTAGAATCTATGGTAATACGTTCTTGTACCGTTTACACCTGTCGCCGTAAAATCTCTGTACTGGTTGACGGCTCCTGTCGTCTGATTATACGTCAGATCGACTCCGAATTTTGTCTCGCCGTCATATATCGTATTCATTCGGGTGTTCCCACCGCCGTACAAATAACTGAAAGTTCTGCTTGTAGACTCTCCGGGCACAGTGATGTAGTTTATTTGTCCGGTTGTACCCAGAGAGAACGACGATACGGTATCCGAGTTTCTGTCTTTTACGGAGGTCAGTCTGTTATTGGAATCATAGTATAACGTAGCGACTATAACAGCGTTTTGTCCGTCGGGTACATATACGATTTGCCTCAGTTTATTCTTTCCGTTTGCCGTTGAACTTTTAGGAAGCCATGCGGACTGTCCCGCCGAATAATCGGTTGAATCATAAAGGAAAACAGTCATATTTCCGTTTCTGTCGACTATTTTTGAGAGATAACCATAAACAAAAATCTTCTGATTGTTTTTTTCATCCTTCATAGTCAGGGTGTCACCGGCCCTTGTTATGGTGAGTCCGAGACCGTCTTCGTCGTGAAATATATTCGGGTCGCTCGTATCTTTTTGAAAATAGTGTTCTGTTCCGTCAGCGTCGGAATATACCAGATACTCTATGCTTGTTGCGTGACCGTATGAATCGACTCCGGTTATCATTTTGGAAACGACGCTCTGCTGTGCGTTTAGTTTCCATCCGAGACCGATTTTCATATTCGAGTAGTCAACAGTGTTGAAAACCGTATCCTTTGAAAAATATCTGTCGCAGTATTTGGAATTGTAAATATGGCTGAGCGTGTACCCGTTTCCTTCAACGTCGTTTTTAACAAGAGTCATATTTCCGGTAAAATCGGAAATATACGCGGTACCTGCATTGTCAACGCCGATCGTCTCATACGAATAATAGTCTTCCAGACCGACTATATTTCTGTATTCAACTGCAAGAAACGGGGTTGAATAATCTCCTGATTGAGCATTGCCATATCCGCAGAATTCGGAGTACGCGCAAGTTCCCGAAGTCATCTGGGATCCGTTTAACTTTTGAGAAGTAAAGACAAGCCCGTTGTTTGCATTTCCGTCATACCAGTTTCTCACGGCGTTGGTCACGTTCATTGAAACGTAACTGTCCGAATTCGATGACGACAGGGTGAGATAATCAATTATGGGGTTCGAGTTTGTAACATTTGAAGTAAATTCGCTTCTCCAGTTTGAAAGAGCTTCTTTAACGATCAGGTTGTATGAAGAAAGCCCGCTGTTTGTATACGTGTGATGAGGCAAATACAGATACGCCCCCACATACTTACAGCTAAATGGGATCGACGGAAGGTACTGCACCTTCAGATAAGAGTAATATTTAGCTATCGAGGTTGTGGTTATTTGTTCGGCGCCTGTTTTCCATTTTTCTTCCCCGGAATGAAGCGTTGATGTATCTAACGAAGAGATATACTGCGTGATAATATTCCAGTCGGAACCGGAAGTTTTTGCAGAGACGACGGTAGGGTCGATAACAACCGGGAAACATCTTTCGTGATCATTGATCCACTCGGACGAGGCGTCGATCGAAAGGAAGTACCCGCCTTCTGACTCTGTTAATTCGTATTCGACTTCATAACTCTCGTTACCGTCCGCGTCATACATATATGGGGACGGCATAGCGAAAACAGGATCTCCGTTTATATCCGAAAAGACTATTTCTCCGTCAACGGTCTTTTCAGCAGAAAGAGCAGTACCAACGAAGAATGAATAATCGTAATTATCGGTCGGTTCGCTGATAACGATACTTTCCTTTATCTTTTTTGATTCAAGGTCGTAGCGAAGATCCGTACCCGGGATAATTCCGGAATAAACGATCGACGATGAGAGCTCGTCGGGGGTCATTCTCTCGGTACGCTGTTCTTCATTTATTTCGTTCTGTCTGCTGACAGCGGCTTTAATATCCTCATCAGACACATCGGGATCTTGTTCTTTAAGTTCACTTTTGACCTCTGACGCGGTTTTGAGCAAAGCGGGATCAGTATATTTCACCTCATCCCCGGACAAAACGGTTATTTCCCGGGAACATTCGATTTCGTCAGAGAAACTATCTGCTGCATCCTCAATTGAAGGATCTTCACCGTCCGTCATGTCGCTATCGAACGAAACAGTCTCAGTATCCGTTTCAACGAAATCCTCCTCTGTATCGTTATCAGATATTTCAGACTCTGTTTCATAGATTGATTCGGTAGTAACGACTTCAGATTCGCTTTCAATTTCTTCGGTTTCCGGTTCTGTTTCCTCTATTGTGTTTTCAGAAATCTCCGATTGTTCATTTTCAACTTGTTCATTTTCAACCGTATCTTTCTCTACGTATGAAACAGCTATAGACGACCCTTCATAATTAACAGTGAAGAGGTCGTCTTTCTCGGTATCGGAATTGAATACAACTTCAAAATCGCTCGATTTGTTCGTATATCCCGAATTATTTGCAACAAGGGTATTGTCAATATCCTCCCACTCGCCGCCCGCGTTCTTGAAGTGTACGGATTCCTGATAGACGGAAGAAATGAAAGACCCGTCGCTTTGGCGGAAAGTTTTGGAGTTCTCCGTCCTCAGACTTTCGTCCTCGCCTACTATGTACGGGATGTCGTTATACTCATCATCAAAAATATCGATGTTGCCATCGTTAGTCTCATCGCCATTATTTTGTTCCCAAACTTCCTCTTTCGCCCCGCTTCTGATTTCGGATGCAAAAACCGATAGAGACGGCTCACAAAAAGTTACGAGAGTTAAAAAAGTGAGAACGCTTGCAATTAGTTTGAGAATTGTGTTTT
>JAFWPR010000027.1 GCA_017545225.1 Clostridia bacterium | reverse complement strand
TCCTGTTTCCTGATCGGTCCGCTCTTCCGGCAAGGCTTCGGGGACGGCCTGAATCCGTTCCGCTGAATCGGCCACGGCCGGACAGTCGGTCCCGGCTTCCCCGGAAAGCAAAGCCTCATTCTGATTCATAGTTTTTTCTCCGATTCCTGCTTGCGGTATCTGTATTTCGTGATGCCGGCGCTCTCCTCGAAGATGTTTCGGCGGTCTTCGCTCTTCTTTGAGATGATCTCGGCGATCTTGCCCTGACCGATTATAGAATAGCCCTCCCTGCCGATACCGGTGTTCATGAAGAGTTCCGTGATATCGCGCAGACGGACCTGTTTTCTGTTTATGTAGTACTCGCTGTCGCCCGAGCGGAAATAGCGTCTGGTGACGGTGATCTCGTCGTACTCGCTGTTGATGGTTTTCTCTTTGCCGCTGTTGTCAAACGTGACGGAGACCTCGGCGTAACCCATGGGACGCACGCCGTCGGAACCCGCGAAGATAACGTCTTCCATGCGGCTGCCGCGGAGGTTCTTTGAAGATAGTTCTCCAAGCACCCAGCGCATCGCGTCCGTGATATTCGATTTTCCGCTCCCGTTGGGGCCGACGATGATCGTGGCTCCCGGGTTGAAGTTAAGTACCGTTTTTTCCGGAAACGACTTGAAGCCGTGTACTTCGAGTGATTTCAGATACAAATCGAATTCCTCCGTTTTCGGATCTATTTGAACAGAGGCGGAACAGGCGTTTACCCGTTTGCCTCTAAACTTATATTATACCTTATAATATCTGCATTTTCAAGAAATTTTATCTTCAAACTACCGTATCTTGAAGAAAAATATACGCGATTTGCTCCCCGGTGACCGATCGCGGCGGAAAGATCGCCTTTCGGTACGTAAACGGTGATCAGGGACGGCTTTTTCTCATCCGTGAGGGCGTCGATCTTTTCGGTTATCAGCCGCCTGTAATACTCGCCGAGAACGAGTTCTCCGAGCGCCGGATGGAGCGGTCCCGCGACCGCTTCCCCGCCGCCCGGCGCGTCGCCGCCGTAAAGGGAGACTCGCAGGCAAGGCACGCCGTGCGACGCGAAAACGGAAAGCGCGTCAGCGGAACGGCGGACCGCTTCTTCAACGGTCAGGGGAAAATACCTTCCCGATCTCATCATAGCGGCGAGTTCCGTGTTTTCAAAAACGACGGTCGGGTAGATCCTCGAGCCGACCGCGCCAGCCGCGCAGATCTCGCGGGCGGTGAAGATCTCATCCTCGCAGGTCGAGCGCGGCAAACCTATCATCATCTGGCCGACCGCTGCAATACCGGCTTCACCGAGCAGAAAAAAGGCGCGGCGCGAGTCGTCCGCCGTGTGCCCTCTTTTCGAGGCGGAAAGGACTTCGTCCCTCATGCTCTGCACTCCGAGTTCGACGGCGGATACCGTATACCTTTCAAGGATCTTTACGATCTGCCCGTCGATATAGTCGGGCCTTGTGGACATGCGGATGCCGGATACTCTGCCGCCTCTCACGTAACCCTCCGCCGTGTCGAGAAGGGAGATCATCAGGTCGCGGTCGATACCGGTGAATGAACCGCCGAAAAAGGCGATCTCGATCTCGGCGTCCGCAGGCGCGGTCGCGAGATGCTCCTCGACCGTCCGAACCGCCTCTTCTCTCTTAAAAACACGGACGCCCGAAATAGCGCGCTGATCGCAGAAAACGCACTTGTTCGGGCATCCCATATGCGGTACGAATACCGGAATGTTTATGTGTTTCATTATCATTTTTCTCCGAAAAGGCGAAGCGCTTCCTTTGCGGCGAGCTGTTCCGCCTCTCTTTTCGATCTTGCCTTGCCGCGTCCGATGACGTTGCTGTTTAGGCGCGCCTCGACCTCAAAAATCTTGTCGTGGTCGGGACCGCTCTCGCCGACGAGAACGTACTCGAGTTTTTCGGAATTGACCTGCTGTACGATATGCTGAAGAGCGGTCTTGCAGTCCTCGAATGAAGAACCGGTTCTGATCCCTTCAATCTCCTCTTTGATGAAAGGCAGAACGATCGGGCGGACCGCATCGATATCGTATCCGGAGTCGAGATAAACGGCTGCAAGAAGCGCCTCAAAAGCGTCTGCAGTGATCGAAGCTCTCTCTCTGCCCCGGTTCATCTCCTCGCCGTGGCCGAGATAGATATAGTCGCCGAGACCGATACGCCCGGCGTACTTGGACAGCGCTTTTTCGCATACGACCGCGGCTCTGATCTTTGTGAGATCGCCCTCTCGGAAGTTCTCGTATTCTCCGTAGAGATAAGTGCTCGTAATGATTGAAAGAACGGAGTCGCCGAGAAATTCGAGCCGCTCGTTGCACTCGATCTCAATGCCCTTGGATTTCCTTTCGTTTGAATAGGAGGAATGAGTCAGGGCAGCCGTAAGAAGTTCCGGATCGCGGAAACGGTAGCCGATCGCCTCTTCAAGCGCCTTTACGTTCTCACTTCTCATTTTTCGCCGCTCCTTTCTCCCGCTTTTTTCTCCTCTTCAATTATCATTTCCGTCGCTCCCGATCTTACGAACGCCTCAGCGCGGCGTATCGCCGCCGTTATCGCCTGCGCTCCGGACGAACCGTGCGCCTTTATGACCGGTTTTGAAAGGCCCAGGATAGGCGCGCCGCCGTATTCGGTCGGATCGAAGACGTTTTTCAACTCCTTCACTCTTCCGGAAAGGGGAACGGAAGCGATCTTCGTCAAGACCGATTCGGTCATAATGTGTTTCATCGTTGAGAAGAAATATGCGCTCATTCCCTCAATGAGTTTGAGCGTCACGTTACCCGTGAAGCCGTCGGTAAGCAGAACGTCGCACGGTGCGTGCGCCAGTTCTGACGACTCGACGTTTCCGACGAATCTGATCCCCGGCAAATCGCTGAGAAGAGCGTACGCCTCGGCACGCGTCTGACCGCCTTTGTGCGGCTCCGTTCCGTTGTTGAGAAGACCGACGGCGGGGTCCTCGACTCCGAGGACGTTTTTGGCGTAGATCGTTCCGAGACGCGCCCACTCGACGAAATACTCGGGAATAACGTTGACGTTCGCACCGCTGTCGAGGAGCAGGATCGGAAACTCGAACGGAAGAATGGTCGCTATCGCCGCGCGTTTCACACCGGGGGCGCCCCTGATGATCGCCGACGCGCCGGTGAAGAGCGCGCCCGTGTTGCCCGAGCTGATGAACGCATCGCCGTCCTCCTTGAGGAGTTTGAGACCCACGCCCATCGACGAGTTCCTTTTAGATCCGAGTATTACCATCGGATCGTCCGTCATCTCAACCGTGCATTCGGCTCCGACTACGTCGATCTTTGCGTGATCGGCCTCCAGAGGCGCGAGTTCTTCCCTGATTTTTTCCTCGTCTCCGACGATGACAAAAAGCGAATCGACCTCAAGAGATGCGTCCGCAACTCCCTTTACCGCTTCCGAAAGACCGCGGTCTCCGCCCATGGCGTCGATTATGAGTTTCATCGGATCACACCCCTTTGCGTAAATTCTTTATCTGTTCGGCGTATCGGTCCGCCGCGTCGAGCGCCCTTTCCGCGAGCGCCTGATTTCTTGCTCTTTTACCGCCTTTGACTTTGTGATCGAGCGGCGCCACGACGCCGAAATTGGCGTTCATCGGCTGAAAATCGCCGATCCCGCCCTCCGACACGTATTTCGCCATCGCGCCGATAACGGTGACGTCGTCAAAGACGAGCGGTTCCCCACCTTTTACGGCGAGCGCGGCGTTGAGTCCGGCGACGAATCCGGACGCAGCCGATTCTATATATCCCTCGACGCCGGTCATCTGACCGGCGAAGAAGAGTTTTCTTTTCCCGCCGACGGAATAGTCTCTTCCGAGATAACCGGGCGAATTCAGAAACGTGTTGCGGTGCATAACGCCGTACCGCAAAAATTCCGCATTCTCCAGTCCCGGTATCATACCGAAGACCCGTTTCTGTTCGGGAAACGCAAGATGGGTCTGGAAGCCTACGAGGTTGAACATCGTTCCCGCCTCGTTCTCGCGGCGCAGCTGTACGACGGCGTAATAAGTCTCTCCTGTTTCGGGATGCGAGATCCCGACCGGTTTCATCGGTCCGAAGCGGAGCGTGTCGCGTCCTCTTTCGGCCATTACCTCCACGGGCATACATCCCTCGAACACTCTGAGTTCACGCTCGTCGAAATCGTGGAGCTCCGCTTTTCTCGCTGAGAGTAGCGCGTCGACGAACGCCTCGTATTCTTCGGCGTTCAGAGGACAGTTTATATAGTCCGCCCCGCCTTTTCCGTATCGGGAAGCGAAAAACGCCTTGTCCATGTCGATCGAGTCGAACGAAACGATCGGAGCCGCAGCGTCGAAGAACCACAGTCCCTCTTTGCCCGTGAGCCGAACGATATCCTCCGCGAGTGCGTCGGACGTCAGAGGACCCGTCGCGACGACCGTCACGCCGTCCTCCGGTATCTTCGTGACTTCTTCGTTAACGACCGTGACGAGCGGATCGGTTTCGATCTTCTCGGTGACGTACGAGGAGAACAGTTCGCGGTCGACCGCGAGCGCGCCTCCCGCCGAAACGGCGGTCGCGTCGCACGCCTCCATGATAAGCGAGCCCATCCGTCTGAGTTCCTCTTTAAGGAGGCCCGCCGCGTTCGTGATCTCGGCGGATCTCAGCGAATTGGAACAGACGAGTTCGCAGAATTTATCAGATCTGTGCGCGGGCGTCTTTTTTGCGGGTTTCATCTCGTAAAGGGTGACGGGCACGCCGAGGGACGCGACCGCCTTTGCCGCCTCGCACCCCGCGAGGCCCGCGCCGATTACGGTGACGCGAGAAAGATCCGTCACTTCGTTTCTTCCTTTTTGGGATCTTCAGCCTTATATCCGCATTCGGCGTTCCTGCAGTATAGCAGACCTTTGCCCTTCTTTCTGAGAAGCATATCGCCGCAGCGGGGGCATTTTTCTTCAGTCGGGATATCCCACGCCGAGAACTTGCACTCGGGGTATTTCTCGCAGCTGTAGAACATCTTTCTGCTCTTGCCGTACTTGATAACGACGTCGGAACCGCAGTCGGGGCACTTGATCCCGGTGCTCTTTGCGATCTGTTTCGTGTTCTTGCACTCGGGATAGCGCGAGCATGCGAAGAACGATCCGAATCTGCCTGATCTCAGCACCATGTCTGCGCCGCACTTGTCGCATTTGAGCTGTTCGCCCTCGACGATCGCGGGCTTCTTGGGCTCGGTCTTCTTCGGAGTCAGCGGTTTCGTGTTCTTGCAGTCCGGATAATTCGGGCATGCGGCGAATTTGCCGTATCTGCCTTCCTTGACGATCATCCTCGCGCCGCACTTGTCGCATATGATGTCGGTCTCGACGGCGGGTACCTCGATATCCTTTTTGCGGACGTTTGAGTTGGCTGCGGAGAGTTCCTTTTCAAAATCGGCGTAGAAGTCGCCGAGGACGGTCTGCATCGGAACGGCGCCGTGCTCAACGTCGTCGAGTTTGTCCTCGAGAGAGGCCGTGAACTTGTAGTCGACGATATCCGGGAACTGCTCGCGCATGATCTTCGTGATGACCTCTCCGAGAGGCGTCGGTTTGAGCGACTTACCGTCTCTCTCAACGTATCCTCGCGAGAGGATTATCGTGATAATGGGAGTATAGGTGCTCGGTCTGCCGATACCTTTCTCTTCAAGGAATTTGATAAGCGTCGCCTCGGTGTATCTTGCCGGAGGTTCGGTAAAATGCTGAGTCGGAACGACAGCGACCGTTTTGAGAGTCTCGCCCTTATCAAGAGCGGGGATCTTCTCGCTCTTTTCACCGTTCTCGTCGTCCGTCGATTCTTCGTACAGAGTCATAAAACCCGCGAAAGTGACGGTGTACCCGGTCGCTCTGAAGAGACAGTCGGCGCAGGTTACGTCAGTCTGGACGGTCGAAAGTTCGGCGCTCGCCATCTGGGAAGCGATGAATCTGTTCCATATAAGTCGGTAGAGTTTGTACTGATCCGCCGAGAGAAATTCTCTTACGCGGGCGGGATCGAGAGCGGGATTCGACGGTCTGATCGCCTCGTGGGCGTCCTGCGAATTCGATCTCGATTTATATATTCTCGGACGGGAGGGATAAAACTCCCTGCCGAATTTTTCAGTAATATACTGTTTCGCGACGTCCCTCGCCTCATCCGCGACGCGAAGGCTGTCCGTTCTCATATAAGTGATAAGACCCTGGCTGCCGCCGAGCGCCGGACCGAGGTTGACGCCCTCGTAAAGCTCCTGAGCGACTCTCATAGTCCTCTGCGACTGGAAGTTTAGTTTTCTCGACGCTTCCTGCTGCATGGTAGACGTGGTGAAAGGAGGAGCGGGGTTCTTGGTCTTCTTTCCCTTTTTGACGTCGGCGACGATAAAGGGCTTGCCTTCCGTCGCCTTCACGACTCTCTCGGCGTCGGCGCCGTTTCTGAGTTCGATCTTTTTGCCGTCTGCACTGCCGTAGTACGCCGCCTTGAACGTCTTTCCCTTGGGCGTTTCGAGTTCAGCGTCGACGCACCAGTATTCCTCGGGAACGAACGCTCTGATCTCTTCTTCGCGCTCGACGATGATGCGGGTCGCGACGGACTGCACTCTGCCGGCGGAAAGACCGCTTCTGACCGTTTTCCAGAGGAACGGGGAGAGTTTGTAACCGACGATCCTGTCGACAATCCTGCGAGCCTGCTGGGCGTTCACGAGATCCATATCGATGTCTCTGGGTTTTCTGATCGCCTCTTTGACCGCCGTCTTGGTGATCTCGTTGAAGGTGATCCTCTTCGATTTCCCTTCGGGGATGTCGAGCGCCGCGGCAAGATGCCACGAGATCGCCTCACCCTCACGGTCCGGGTCGGTCGCAAGGAAGATTCTGTCGGCAGTCTTCGCGTCCTTCTTCAGGTCGCTGATGAGGTCGCCTTTTCCCCTTATATTGATATAGTGCGCTTCAAATCCGTTTTCGACGTCGATGCCGAGAGTCGATTTGGGAAGATCGCGCACGTGACCTTTCGAAGCCACCACCTTGTACCCCGTTCCGAGGTAACTTTTTATTGTGTGAGCCTTTGCAGGCGACTCAACGATCACAAGGTTCTGCATATTACGGGTTTTCCTTTCGTAAAGCGGGTTCCTCCCGCTGAATTAACTGTTTTATTATTCCCCGACGCCGTCTGCGCCCAAGTCGTCGCTGCCGCGGCGGAGATAATATCCGCCGGCTCCCGCCTCGATCGCTCCCGCAAGTTCGAGCGCGGACATGGAAGACAGGACTTCGCTGACGGGGAGATCGGGCCTCACGAGTTCGTCGGCGGTGACGGGAACGTCGGGCGTCATAAGATTATACACTCTGATATTGACTTCGTCAAGCATATCGAGGTCTATCCTCTGAGGTTCCTGCGGCTCGGTCTTTCTGCCGACGCGGACAAATCCCGCGGGCAGATCGTCCGAAAGGTCGCCCATGCGGACAGTTTCGCCCTGCGGCTTTCCGTTTTTCCGACGGGGCGCGGAAGGCAGTTTTTTTCCGCCGTACGTGCCCTTGCCGTAATAGTTGCCTGATCCTCGCGAACCCACGCGCATGCGGTTCACGGCTTCTTCCGCCGCCTCGGAGACATCGACTCCGCGAAGGGCGTTTCTGCACGCGCCCAGCGATACGGAATGAGGGAACGTGAATTCGTATTCCGCGAGGATATCCTCTGCGGACGTCGCTACGAGCGCGCCGTTTTTCAGAAGTCCGTTCGTGCCGTACGAGCCGGGAGTTCCTACCCTGCCCGGGACGGCAAATACGGCCCTGCCCTGGTACGCCGCGTGTCTCGCCGTGATGAGCGATCCGCTTCCGGCGTCCGCTTCGACGACGACCGTTGCGACGGACAGGCCGCTGATAATTCTGTTTCTTACGGGGAAACGGAAGCCCGAGGGTTCCGTCCCCGGAGGATATTCAGACATCACGCATCCGTCGCGGAGGACGGCGCGATAAAGGTCCCCGTGTTCACGGGGATAGACCACATCGACGCCGCTTCCGAGAACGGCGACGGTAACGCCGCCCGCCTCAAGCGCTCCGGTCATGGCGACTGAATCGACGCCGAGAGCCATACCGCTGACGACGCACGCGCCGCCTGACGCGAGACCGTATCCGAGCGCGTACGCGGAATCTCTTCCGTAATCGCTCATTTTTCTCGATCCGACCGCAGACACGAAAAGATCGCTGTTGAAACGCGGCAGTCTTCCGGCGGCGTAAAGAACGAGCGGCGCGTCGCGAAGATTTTTGAGACTGAGCGGGAAATCGCCGTCAGTCGGTACGATGACACGCTGGCCGGCTTCTTCCGCCTCTTTCAGTATCTTTTCCGCTTTTTCGGTCGATCTTTCGCCGAGGATACGCTTCGTTCGCTCGATCTCTCTCTTGTTGAACCCGGGAAACTCCGTGTCCTCTCCGATCTCCGCCTCAAAAACGTGACGGGCGGATCCGAAACGGTTGATGAGTTTAACGCCGAGAGACGATCCCGCTCCGGTCTGCTCCGCAAGCCAGATCCAGTAAATTCTGTCGTCTGTCACTTTTTCAAGTCACTCCCGTTTTTTCCGTATTCCCAAAGGATGACTGCCGCCGCCGATCCGGCGTTGAGGCTCTCGCAGCCCGCCGCCATCGGAATTTTGAGCGAGACGGAACATACGGAGAGCATTTTATCCGATATCCCGTGCCCCTCGTTGCCTATTACGACGACGTCGCCGTCCGAGAACCCGAACGATCCGAGCGTCTCGGAATCGTCCGTTAGAGCCGCCGCGACGAGTCTGCGCCCCGACGACGCGAGCAGTTCCGCCGCTTCTCCGGCGTCTCCTGTCTCCGCGACGCGGATCCTGAAGATCGCGCCCATGGACGCCCTTACCGCCCTGTCTCCGAAAGGATCGGCGCAGTCGATGAGGATCGCAGACTCGAATCCGAACGCCGCGGCAGTGCGGAGTATGCCTCCTACGTTTCCGGGATCCCTGACGCCGTCGAGAACGAGCGCGCGCTCGTCTTCCTTCAGGCCGCGAACAGCGCCGTGTATGTCTCGCCTTTCCGGAATGCGGACGGCGGCGATAACGCCCTGCGGCGATTTTTCCGTTGAAATCTTTTCAAACGCAGGACGGGAGAGTGCGAAAACTCTGCCCGAAAGGCGCGGGTCGGAAAGATAACCCTCCGTTTTTTCGGAAAGCCTGCTCAGTGAATCTTCCGATACGAAGACCGCGGAAGGTTCCCCCCAAAGGACGGACTCCTCAAAGAGTTTTTCGCCTTCGCAGAGAAACAGTCCCGCCTCTTCACGGTACTTTTTCATCGAGAGTTTCGACGCCGAGACGACCTCGTCGTTCGAACGCGACGAAATATACCGCATCTCGATTCCGTTAAATTTGATGCTGTTCATATAAAAGCAGAGGGCGTTGCGCACGCGTGCGAGCAACACCCTGTTTTGCTGATTAAAGCGCCGCCTTCGCCTTATCGACGATAGCCGCGAACGCTTCTTTATCGGAGACGGCGATCTCGGCGAGCATCTTACGATTGAGGTCGATGCCGGCGAGCTTGAGGCCGTGCATGAGCTGCGAATAATTGATACCGCAGACTTTTGCCTGCGCGGAGATACGGGTGATCCAGAGGGATCTGAATTCTCTCTTCTTCTGCTTTCTGCCGATGTAAGCGTAGTTGCCGCTCTTCATCACGGCCTGCTTCGCCATCTTGAAGTGACGGCTCTTGGAACCCCAGTAACCTTTCGCTGCCTTGAGGACTCTATTTCTTCTCTTGCGCGTGGAGAGCGCACCTTTTACTCTTGCCATTTTACCATGCTTCCTTTCTCAATCTCGACGTTGTTTTCAGTCTTTGCCTACGAGGCGCTTGTAGTTTGCAGTCATAGCGGGACTGAGAATCTGGCTGCTGCGGAGATGTCTCTTCCTCTTCTGCGTTTTGTGACCGAGGTTATGTCTGTGTTCGCCGTGGAAAACCTTGACCTTGCCCGTTCCGGTCACGTGTACTCTTTTGGCTGACGCCTTGTGTGTCTTGATCTTTCCCATTTTCTGTGTCCTTTCTAACTCGGTTGAGCCGGGAGACCGGCTGAACTTTTTTGTTTTTTTATTCGCCTTTGGACGGAGCGATGAATATAGACATCGTGCGTCCTTCGAGTTTCGGCTTCTTTTCAACGGAACCGACCTCGGAGCACGCCTCCGCAAAACGCTCAAGCATCTCGGTACCGATCTCGGGGTGGGTTATCTCGCGTCCCTTGAATCTGAGATTAGCCCGCACCTTGTTGCCGCCCGAAAGGAATTTCTTCGCCAGGGCGACCTTGGTGTCGAAGTCATGCTTGTCGATCCTGCATGAGAGCCGGACTTCCTTCAATTCGACGACTTGCTGTTTCTTTCTCGCTTCTCTCTCCTTTTTGTCCTGCTCATAGCAATACTTGCCGTAATCCATGGCGCGGCACACGGGAGGAGTCGCCTGGGGGGCGATAAGTACGATATCAAGATCGCGGTCCTCGGCGTATTTTCTCGCGGACTCAAAGTCCATGATGCCGAGCTGCGCGCCGCTCTCGTCGAGCATACGTACTTCCTTCGCCTTGATCTCATCGTTGATATGAAGTTCTTTTGCGCTGATGGTTATACACCTCCGAAAAATAAAACGTGCGGGACGAAAAAACTCCCGCACAGAACAACGCCCACTTTTGTGAGCGGATATTGACCGAACGCGCTCTTTGGCGGTACGGTGAGAACCATGCGAAGTTCTTCTTCCTTTTACGACGGGTATTATAACATCCCACGCGCTGTTTGTCAACACCGAAACCGGAATTTTTTACAATAATTTTGCGCGAAGCTTGTCAAGAGCGCATTTTTCGATCCTGCTGACGTAGGATCGCGAGATGCCGAGCCGCGCGGCAACCTCGCGCTGGGTCACGGGATCGGCGCCGGAAAGTCCGTACCGAAGAACTATGATCTCCCTCTCGCGCGGCGAAAGATCGCGCCGGACGCACTCAGCGGCTCGCGCGGTCTTAAACTTCAGGTCGAGGTCGTCCGCTATCGTGTCGTCGATCTTTATAACGTCTATGTAAGTGAGCGGGTTCCCCTCCCTGTCCGTGTCTATAGTCTCGTTGATCGAGACCTCCGCGCCGAGTTTCTTGCGCGACCTGAAATACATAAGGATCTCGTTCTGAATACATTTTGCACCGTACGTCGCGAATCTCGCACCGTTCTTGACGTCGAACGAATCGACCGATTTGATAAGACCGACCGTGCCGATCGAGATCAGGTCCTCTTTGAACGGCGAGGCCGAGTAGTATTTCCTCACAATGTGGGCGACAAGGCGCAGATTGTGGCAGATGAGTTTTGAGCGCGCGTCCGCGTCTCCCTCGCGCGCAAGGCGGAAAAGACGCGCCTCCTCCGCGCGGTCAAGCGGCGGCGGGAAACCGGAATTCTGCGCCGCGCTGAGAAGAAAAAACGACAGGGTGCGTATTAGTTCGAGAAAGATCGCGATCATACCGTCCTCCCCCGGGGCAGCGATATCTTTCCCATTATATTCCGGCGTTCCGTCTTCCGACACCTTTTTTCCTTATTTTTCCGTTATTATTTCTCCGATCGGGGGCAGAATAACAACGTGAGTCGTCAAAGATTTGAAAAACAAAGCTCTACTCGGAGGTAATAGGGATGATGATTCTCGACAGAATATCGCTCGTGCTGGTTATTCTCGGAGCGATCAACTGGGGTTCTATCGGACTGTTCAAGTTCGATATCGTCTCATTCATCAGCGGCGGTCAGGACGCGGTCCTCGCGAGAGTGATCTATTCGCTCGTTGCAATCGCGGGTTTGTGGTGCATCTCGCTTCTGTTCAGGGAGCGCGAGCCCGCGAAATACTGATATGCCGCCGAAGGGGCGCCGTAAACCGGCGTCCCTTCTTTTTTGTCGAAAAGTTGTTTTCTTCAAAGTGTTGAAAAAACCCGCCGGATGTGTTATGATATTTTAGTGAAATATCAGTTTTGAAAGGATAAACCGGAATGTTCAGTTTTCTTGAAAGCACCGAGGCCTCGACTCAATCGGGCGGTTTCAGCGGCGGAATAATCACGATAGTAATGCTCGTCGCGATGGTCGCGCTCTTTTACTTCCTGATGTACAGACCTCAGAAGAAGCAGGAGAAAGAAGCAAAGAATATGCGCGACAGCCTGCAGGTCGGCGACGAGGTCACCACGATAGGCTGGATCATCGGTAAGGTAGTCTCGATAAAGGAAGAAACCTTCCTTCTTGAGACCGGCAGAGACAAAGTAAGGATCCGTTTCCTCAAGAGCGCAGTCAAATCGGTCGACGTGAGAGCCGAAGACGCAAAATAAAAACGTAATAACGGTGAGAACCTCTGAATAGATATCTACCGAGATATCTGTCGGAGGTTCTTTTTATGACCGGAAAAGCAAATTTAAAGAAAGATAAAAAAGGCGCCGTCCTCTCCACGCTCCTCTGCGCGGGTATCGGCGCGGGCGCAGCCTTAATCCTCGCAGTACTTTTCTCGGCGTTGATTCTCTTCGTCCCGGAACCTTCAGATTTTTATTTTCCCGCCGGCATAACGGCTCTTTACGCAGGCGCCGCGGCGGCGGGATATTATATGATGAAAAGAACGGGCGTCCCGGCTGCCGCTCTTTTGCCCGGCGCGGCGATCGCCGCGCTTGCAGCGATCGCGGGCGCGTTCGTGAAAGGACCAGGCGTCAGACCGGTCCTCCTTACCGTCGCCCTTTTTATACTCGTACCCGCAGTCAGTTTCCTTGCCGCGCTTTTTGCCGGACGCAAAAAGAAAAAGCGGCCGTCCGTGAAGAGACGGCCGCACAAAAGGCGGTGACACGGTCAGATAACCGCTGTTTTGTGACGGCTGACGTGACAGTTGATATTGACCGCAACGGGAAGCCCCGCGATATGGGTCGGCGCATGTTCGACGAATACGCCGAGACACGTGACAGAGCCGCCGAAACCCTGCGGTCCGATGCCGAGCGCGTTGACAGAATCATTTATCCTTTCCTCGAGCGCAGCGTATCGGGCGTCCGGGGACGGCTCTTCTCTCAAAAGGGCCCTTTTGGCGAGAAGAGCGGAAGACTCGAAATCGCCGCCTATCCCGACGCCTATCCAGACCGGAGGACACGGATTCGCGCCGGCGCGCGCGACCGTGTCAACAACAAATTTCACGACGTCGTCTTCGGTCGCGGACGGCGTCATCATTATGACCGCGCTCATGTTCTCGCTGCCGAAGCCCTTGGGAGCGGCGGTCAGGACGAGTCTGTCGCCTTCCGTAAAGCGGATATGGATAACGGCGGGCGTATTGTCATTCGTGTTTTTTCTCGAATAAAGAGGATCGTCCACGACGGAGAGACGGAGCGCGCCGTTCACGTACGCGCGGCGGACGCCCTCGTTCACCGCGTCCTCGAGCGACGCGCCCGATACGTGGACGAGCCTGCCGACGTCGGCGAAGACGACGGCCATACCTGTATCCTGGCAGATCGGCACGCCGAGCGATCCCGCGACGCATAGATTCTCTTCAAGAACGCCAAGGACCTGTTTGCCTGTCTCTGACGTCTCGAGCGCCGCGGCGCGCGAAAGTTTTTCAGACGCGAAATCCGGAAGTACGGTCACGGCGGATAGAAACAGTTTTTCAACCACGTCCGCGACGGTCTCCGCTTCGATATATCTGATTCGTTCCATTTTTCTTAAAAGGACCTCCGGTTTTCGAAATCTTCATTAATGATAAAGTCCCGCCCGTCGGGCGGGACGAGTTTTCAGTTGTCGGTATAAAAGATGATCTCTTCGGGAAGGCGGAGGTGAAGTTTCTCCTTCGCCAACTCGATTATGTATTCTTCGTCGAACGGCGCGTCGAGCTTGTTTTTCAGCTCACCCACCTTGCGCTCTTCTTCGTCGATCTTCGCCTGAAGAGCCGCCGCGTCACTTTTCAGATCGTTGTTCTTGAGCTGCAGCCGTACGACCGATACGATACAAAGCACGGCAAACAGAAGAACGGCAATCTTAAAAAAAATGTTGCTTATTATACTTTTCAAAACGATCGTCTCCTTCCCACGGAGCATACGGGTTCGCGGGTATCATAGGATGGTTTGTTTTTCTCTTTCAGCTTTTCGGATCTTTTGAGGCGACGCGCCTCACGGATCCTGCGATAATAAGAAACAAGCGGTACCGCAACAAATCTTTTAACTGCGGAACCGAACCGCCGCATTGGAATCATAACGATCCGCACTGCAGCGCGAAACGCGCGGCGCAGTAAATACGCTCCCAACTCAAGGGGAACGCGGATCGCTTTTCCGGGAAAAACGGAATACAGGTAAAACCCCGCAGCCGCTGAAAAGACCGAATAGGATCTGAACCTGCCCCCGCAGAGGGCGTACGTCATGACGGTGAAAACTGCCGCGACGAACAAAAAGAACAGCACGTCGGCTGAAAAGACTGACGTCCACCGCCAAAAGCGGACGAACAAAGAGGGAGTCTTACCCTCTTTTTTGGGGGAGCATCTTCTCCGCCGTTCCGGGACGGGAACGCACCCCGTCGTCATACCGATAAAGCGAATCAAGTCGCGGACTGCGCCGAATGCGATCCCCGACAGAAAGAAAATGAGCACGGCACGGAGCTGATCTGGAATGAATACCTTCAAACGTCAGCTCTCCGCTCTTCCTCCGAAGAGACGGCCCCGTTTCCTTTTTCCGTCCGAATCCCCGTAATAGAAAAAGCCGTCGATCTTTCCCCGGACGACGAGCCTGCCCGTCTCGGAGGAAAAACTGTCGATACGAATTTCTTCCCCCTCTATCGAGAGAGTGCCCAGGGACGACGCCGCGACGACCGACGAGTCCGTAAAACTTTCCACTTTTTCAATCCCGGTAACATCGAGATATTCCCGGGATATAAGCGTTGCTCTGTGCTCTTTTTCGCTCTCGGTATTCATGTGCCGCTCCAAAATTATATTTTCATATAATCTTATGAGCGGCACAGAATCATTATACCGATTATCCCTCCAGAACCTCGTAGAGATCGGAGGCCTCAGCCTTGCCGACGTTATCCCTGACATCGAGAACGCGCAGAGTTACGGTCCTCTCGCCGAAAGCGATCCGGACGATATCGCCCGTTTTAACGTCAAACGACGCTCTCGCGACCTTGCCGTTTACTTCGACGTGACCGTTGTCGCAGGCTTCGTTTGCCACGGTACGGCGTTTAATAACACGCGATACTTTCAAGAACTTGTCAAGCCGCATCGGCGCCTCCCGCAGCTTCCGGGAATATTTTCCCGAAACTTCTCTTATTTCTTGTTGACCTTCGCCTTAAGAGCAGAAGACGGAGCGAAAGAAACGACCTTGGATGCGGGAACCTTGATGGTTGCGCCGGTCTGGGGGTTTCTGCCGGTTCTGGCAGCTCTCTTCTTCGTACCGAACGTACCGAAGCCGATGAGCTGGACCTTGTCGCCCTTAACGAGAGCTTTCTCGACGGATTCGAGAACAGCGGCGAGAGCCTTTTCGGAATCTTTCTTGGTGAAACCAGTCTTGGTCGCAATGGATTCTACGAGCTGTGACTTATTCATTTTTCTTCTTCCTTTTCTTTAGAATATTTGGTTTATAACCGTTTGAAATTATAACACATTTAGGGAAATGTTGCAAGAGAATGTGCAAGAATTTTTCGTTTTTTTCACAAATTTGTATAACTATCTATAAATCCTGCGGTTTTTTTATTCAAATTCTCTTCCGGATCCTCCCCGAGGGCGGCAAAAAGCGCAGAAATATCGAAAATCGCGTCGGAAAGCGTACGGACGGTTTCTTCAAGGTCGCCGGTCCCTTTCGCCTTAAGATCGCCGAGTTTCGCGGTGATCCGATCGATTATCGCGTCCGTATCGCCGAAAGAATACCCGTCTTTCATCGCGACTTTCGCCGTCTTTCGCGCCCTCATCAGAGCGGGAAGCGACGGAGGTATCGCCTCCATATTCCCCTTCGCGCCGTCACGGTGCTTTTCTTCCTTTTTCGCCTCGTTCCACGATGCGAGCGCACCCTCCGGATCCTCCGCGCTGACGTCTCCGAAAACGTGCGGGTGGCGGCGGATCAGTTTCTCGCAGAGATCTGCGATGACGTCGTCGAGAGAAAACCGTCCCGCTTCCTCCTCCATCCTCGCGTGAAACACGACCTGAAGGAGCAGATCTCCGAGTTCCTCCCGCAGAAGATCGGAGTCGTCATTGTCGATCGCTTCGGCGACCTCGTACGTCTCCTCGATCAGATCGCGCCTGATCGACTTGTGATCCTGTGCGCGGTCCCACGGACAGCCGTTTTCGCCGCGAAGACACGCCATGATCCGGCGAAGCGTGTTGATATCGTGATCCTTATCCGCGAGTATCGCGGCTTTCTCCATGTCTTTCATCCCGGAAACTTCCTTTTTTTTTACTTATCGGTTTTTTCGGCAACCGCGGCAAAGCGGGATAACAGCGTGTCCCTCGCCGCGACGTTCCCGTCGGTCACCTCGAGACGCGAGAGAAGGAAGGCGTAGCGGGACGCGATCTCAGCCGTTTCCCCGGCGTTCACGCCCGCCCCGATCATCTCATCCTCATATTTCTCGAACGACTCAACCGCAATACGCGAAACGGAAAGCGTAACCGCGGGATCTTCTTCTTCAATGAGTCGGTACGAAAGAGCGTCGAGATGCTCCTTTAGAGAAGCCAGCGCTTTTTCGTAATCTTCTTCGCTCATCCCCTCGTCGTCCCCGGTATCGACTTCAGCAGTCCTCAGAGAAGCAATACCTGAAAGCGCCGTTGAGAAAGCGCTCCACTCCGGATCGTCCCCGCCGTATTTCAGCGAGTTGTCAGCCCATCCGCCGACTTTATTGAGAAAATACT